>JBEGWF010000176.1:0-4357 GCA_041177965.1 Verrucomicrobiota bacterium
GATGTCCTGTGGGCCTCCGAGTGGGAGGGACATCTCATCCGACAGGCCCTCGAGCGGGTGCGGACGCAGGTGTCCGAGAAGCAGTACCTGATCTACGAGATGCACGTGGTCCGGGAGGTCCCCATCGCCACCGTCGTGGCGAATCTCCGGACATCGGTCGCGGCGGTCTACGTGGCCAAGCACCGGGTCGGCCGGTTGCTCCGGGCCCAGTTGGCCCACCTGAGGAGCGATGATCCACCCGAGTAGTCGCCATGGCAGCGAGCGATCCCCAGGAGGGCATCCCGACGGTCCCGGATCACCATCTGGTTGCGGTGATCGGTTCCGGGGCTTATGGCGACGTCTGGCTCGGGCGCACGGTCCTCGGCACCGACCGCGCCATCAAGGTGATCCTCCGGTCCTCCTTCGAGAGCGAGCAGCCCTTCCTCCGTGAATTCGAGGGCATCCGACGCTATGAGCCGGTGTCACGGAGATGTCCCTCCCTGGTGCCCATCCTGCAGGTGGGTCGCGACGAGGCCGCGGGGTGCTTCTATTCGGTGATGGAGTTGGCCGACCCGGTTCCGGGCCCCGTGCCGGAGGGTGGTCCGCGCTATCGGGCACGCACCCTCCGGACCGACCTTACCCAGCGGGGGCGTCTCCCGGTCGCCGAATGCGTCGAAGTGGGGCTCGCGATGGCCGACGCCCTGGAGACGCTCCACGGGGCCGGCCTCGTCCACCGGGACATCAAGCCCTCGAACATCATCTTTCTCCGTGGCCGGGCCTGCCTCGCCGACGTGGGCCTGGTGAGTGAGGCGCGGGAGGGATCGAGCTGCGTGGGCACCGCCGGATACATCGCCCCTGAGGGCCCGGGTCTTCCTCCTGCCGACCTCTACAGTCTCGGGATGGTCCTGTACGAGATCTCCACCGGTTGTCGATTGGCCGACTGGCCCTCGACGCCGCCGGAATGGCTGGAGCCCGGGCACACGGTGGAATGGGAGTTCCACGAGATCGTCCTGCGCCTTGGGGCCCGCGATCCGGCCCGACGCCATCGCGATGCCCGTGCCCTGCGCGACGAGTTGATGCTCCTGCGCGGAGGGCGGTCCGTGCGGCAACTCCGCATGCGGGAGCGACGGGCCCGGGTGCTGACGCGCCTGGCGATCCTCGCCTCGGTCCTGGGATTGGCGGGATGGGTCGTGGCGGCCGTCCGGGAGTCGCGGGCCCGCGAGGAGACGGCGCGTCGGCGCGACTCGGAATCGCAACGGGCCACATTGCTGCTCACCCGGGCTCGCGACGTCCTGAGCGACGATGGCCCCGCCAAGAGGTCCCGTGCCCTGACGATCCTGCGTGAGGCCCAGGGGCTCGAGCCGGATCGGCCTGAATTGCGGGAACTGGTGGCCGCCGCGCTGCTGGTTCCGGAGTTGGTACCCGAAAAGACCCCGTGGCGGCCGCCGTCGGCACCCGTCGGAGACCGGCCGCGCCGTTGGCCGGTGGGCTCCCTTTCCCATACGGTCGGCCAGTTCGATCCGGAGTTGCTCCACCTGTTCCAGAGCGGCCCCGATGGATGGATCGAATCGATCCCGATCCGCCGGGGGGGACTCCGCCGGTTCGTTCCACCCCCGGCGCCAGGGCTGAACCTGGAGTTCATCAGTTCCTTCAGCCCCGATGGCCGATGGCTCCTGCTCCGCGACTCCGCCGAACGCCTCCATGTGGTCTCACGTGCCGATGGGCGCTCGGTGCTGCAGGTGCGCCTCGATCCGAAGTACCTCGGTCGCGAGTTCACCCCCGACGGCCGATGGCTTCTGGCCGGGCGGGCCGATGACGCCTTCGATCTGCTGCCCATCGGGCATCCGGGGCCGGCCCGCAGGGTTCCCGTGGGAGTGCCTCCGCACGACCTTGTGGTCAGCCCGGACGGGAGTTGGGTGGCGGCGATCAACGCCACCAACCCCGTCGTGCGCTTCGCCAGCCTCGATCGCGGCCGGGTGGAACGGCGACTGTCGCTTCCCGACGGCGAGTCGGTGCAGGTGCTGGCCTGGAATCCCGAGGGAGACCTCCTGCAGGTCTGCTCCGAGATGCAGGTGTTCATCGGGCGATTCGACGCACCGGGTTCTCCGGTGAAACGGCTGGTGAAGGAGGATCACCCGATCCTCGGACTGGCCTTCTCGCCGGATTCGGCCTGGATCCTGTCGAGCGGATACAATGGCCGCTCGAGGATCTGGGACTGGTCGAGCGAGACCCCGCTGGCCGAGCATGCCGGTTCCGGCGGGGTGATCCAATGGTCGCCGGATGGTCGGTGGATCGCCTGGAAGGATGAGCTCCAATGGGAGTTGCTGCGCTTCGATCCGCCGACCGGCTGGTCCCGGATCCCGGAAGTCCCGCCGGCGAACCCGTCGGAGGCGACGGCCGGTCCCGCGATCGTCCGCTTCCACCCGGCCGGCGATCGGTGGGCCAGCGGTTCCTACGACGGGGTCCGTCTGCATCCTGCGACCGGTCGGCGGGATGCGGCCCACTGGGCCTGCGACGACGGCATGATCCAGCATCTGTCGTTCTCGCCGGCCGGCGACCGCCTATGGGCCTTGAGCTTCAGCAACCGGTTCACGCTGGCTGTCGAGGGGGACGTCGCCCATCCCCGGTTGCGATTGGTCGACCGCATTCGGTTGCCCCATTGGGGCCGGGGCGCGGTCGGTCCCTCGGGCGAGACCTGGCTGGTGTCCACCAACGGGTCGTCCTGGTGCGATGCCCAGGGACGCTGGCGACCGGTGCCCGTGCCGCCCCGCAGCGTCATCGGTGCGATCCATCCGGTGGGGCGGTTTCTGGGGAGCTGGGGGCTCGACGCCCGGCCGTCCCTCGTGCTGCCCGACGACGATTTCCGGCAGCGTCCGCTTGAATTCCCCGCCGACGCGAACGACCTCGGCGAGGCGGGGGAACTGGTCTTCTGCCCGGTGTCGCGCAGGGTCTTCGGTGCGCTGACCCACGGGATCGCGGCCTGGGATCTCGATTCGGGAAGGCTGCTGTGGAAGCGCCTCCTCGACCCCGACGGCGTCTATGGCCGGGCGGCGGTCACTCCCGACGGTCGTCGCGTGGCCGTCGCGCTGGGCACCCGGTCGCTCGACCTGCTGGACGCCGAGAACGGAGCCACGATCTCGCGGCTCCGGATGCCCGAGAAATTGCGCTTCACCTCGCTGGGATGGGACCCGCGCGGACGCCGCCTGCTGGCCGCAAGCGTCGTGCACGCCACCTACCTCTGGGACTTCGATGTCCTGCAGTCGGCATTGGCCACCGAAGGCATCGCAGCGTCGGACCTGGTCCGGCCCACCGCGGGTTCGGCGAGTCGTTGAAACCCGGGTTTCGGAAGGGTTGGTTCCGTGGGCGATGCCCGGTGCCCCTCGACGCGCGGATCATTCCTCCGCGAACAGATTCAGGACGCCGTCGAGCCCGCTGAAATTGAGGGCATGGGTGGCCTGCTGTCGGACCACGGGCTTGGCCCGGAAGGCGATCCCCATCCCGGCGGCCCCCATCATCTTCAGGTCGTTGGCACCGTCGCCGATGGCGATGGCCCGGGAGGCATCCACGCCGATCCGCGCCGCCAAGTTCCGTAGTTCCAGGGCCTTGCGTTCGGCGTCCACGATGTCTCCCAGCACCCGGCCGGTGAGTCGACCGGAGTGGGTCTCCAGGGTGTTGGCGACCGAGTGGTCGAGGCCGAGGCGGTCTTGGAGACGTTGGGTGAAGAAGGTGAAACCGCCCGAGACCAGCAGGGTTCTCCAATCCGATTCCCGTGCCGCCCGGAGCAGGATATCCCCGCCGGGCGAGAGGCGCAGACGCTCTTCATACACCGCCTCGAGTGCTGATTCCTCGAGCCCCTCGAGCAGCGCGACGCGGCGTCGCAGGGCACCCGCGAAATCCAGTTCGCCGCGCATGGCCGCCTCGGTGATGGCCGAGACCTGCGGCTTCACGCCGATGCGGTCGGCGATCTCGTCGATGCACTCGATGGTGATGAGGGTCGAATCCATGTCCATGACCAGCAGGCGGAAGTCGCGGCGACGTCGGTCTTCGGGCACGAAGGCGATGTCCACCCGCAGCGCCTCTGCGAGGGTCTGGAGCTCCGGGTCCGTGGCCACTCTCCGCCAACGGGCCGACTGCCCGCCGACGACGTCCGGCGTGCGGCCCAACCGTTCGCCGAAGGCGGCGATGACGGCCTCGGGGAGGTTCGTGGCATGGATGACAAGCTCGGTCATGTTGTGGGACGGAGATTGGGATCCCGGACGGCGGTCTGTCATGCCGTTTCCGCGGTTGCTCCCGTCTGAAAACCCGTCACGTTGACGTTGCCCGGCCCGCGGTGGCCGCGATGCGATGGCTCGACCCGTTTCCCCACCGCGATCCCGGC
>JBEGWF010000177.1:0-2978 GCA_041177965.1 Verrucomicrobiota bacterium
TAGCGGCCGAGGAGTTCGCGGTTGCGGTCGCCGCTGATCAGCAGCATCGGCGGGGCGTCCTTGCGCACGTGGGACACGGGCGCCAGGTCGTCGATCAGGGGCCGGGTGCGGGCCATGCCCCGCTCTTCCCGGATGGTGAAGTGGGTGATGGATTGGCCGCTGAAGGGCACCAGTCCGGCGATGCGATCGGGGTCCACCCCGTGGACGGCCAACCACCGGCGATCCAACGTCACCAGGCTGGCCAGGTATCCCCCGGCCGAGTGACCGGAGAGGAAGATCCGATTCGTGTCGCCCCCGTAGCGGGCGATGTTCTTGAAGGTCCACGCCACGGCCGCCGCGGCGTCCTCGATGTAAGCCGGAGCCTTGGCCTTCGGGCTCAGGCGATAATCCACCGCCACCACGGCGACCCCCTGCCCCTTCAGGGCCGATGGGATGGACCGATTGCCGCCGGTCAGACCGCCGCCATGGAACCAGACCACCGTCGCACTCGAGGCTCCGCCCACCCGGTGATACACGTCGAGTTTGCAGCGTTCTCGGGCGTACGCATCGGGCTCGGATTCCGGTCGATACGAGACCCCGGCCTCGGTCTGATAGCCGGTCGAAACCGCCGGCGACGACGGCCCGGCACTCGGAGCCGCACTGCGGATCGATGCCGTCGTCGATGGACGTGCCGACGTCGGGTCCGCAGGCCGCCCCGCGGTTTGCCCCGCGACCGAGAGGCACGCCACCCAAGCGGCGAACCCCCAGATCACCGCGAGCCGGTTCCACGTCTTCAGGACTGTCGTGGCGGAGTGATGGGAGCTTGAGGCATTCATGGAGATCTCAACGACAGGCGATGAACCGATCACTTCACCGGCACGTCCACGGTCTCCACCGACAATCGCCAATCGGCGAAGTCGGAGGCGGTCTGCAACACCACCACGGTGGCGAAGGTGAATCCGTTGCCCTGACCATACACGCTGTCGGGCGACACATTGAGGGTCCACACCGAGCCTTCGGGAATGGCCCGCGAAGTCCCGGTCTCCAACGCCGCGAGGTCGAAACGGTCACCGGGCGGTTCGGCCGCCTCCTGCCAATGGCGGAAGGCCCCTCGGCTGGCGATCAACCGACGCATGATGGGATTGGGGACACCGGAATGCTGGTGTGCCCGAATCACGCCCCGCACCCGCGCCGTCGGGGCACTCTGGGTTTGAAGGATCTGGGTGACCGCCGCCTTCCCGTAGATGCTGGCCCGCTCGGGATTGTTGGCGAAGGCGGTCTCGCCCGAGAACACCGTGAAGTCGTTCCACATGAACCCGATCACGGAGGGACTGATGGGCGACTGCGGTTGGAAATCGCGGAACCACTTCGCCGCCTCCGCCCCGGCCGCGGCATCGCGTTGAGCCCAGGCCGGCCGGGTGGCCAAGTAGGCCTGTTGCCGCAACTCGACGATGCGCTGGAAGGCGTTCGTCCGCTCCGACTGGAGCAGCGGACGGGGATCGAACCCGGGCTCCATGCCGCCGTGACAGAGTTGCACCACATTGCTCCCCGAGCCCAGATACAGCGCCGCCGGAAGGAAGTCGTGGAACCGCACCACCTTGGCCGCATCGAAGTCGGCGCCGTATTTGGCCTGTCCCTCCGCCAGGAAGCCGTAGCGGGCCACCAGCGAGACGTCCTCGTGATTGCCACGGATGAGCAACACCCGCTCCGGGTTGACCACCTGCAAGCGCAGCAGCGTGTAGATCACCTCGACCCCATGGACTCCCCGGTCGGTGTAATCGCCCAGAAAGGCCAGGTAGAACCTGGGGTCGGTGATCCGGAACCCCTGCATCAGTCCCTTCTCCTGGAGGCGACCGATCACCGCCAGGAGTGAGTGGACGTCGCCATGCAAATCGCCCTGCAACAACACCCGGGATCCGGGCGGGAGCAGTCGTTTCTGCACGAAGGGCTCGAACGGCGTCCGCGTGCGGCCATGCCAACTCCGGGGGACGTCGAAAAAGCCGGAGCTCGGAGCCTCTCCCACCCAAGCGGAGCCCTGGCTCATCGGGCCATGGGTGACACCGGCGAAATAGGCGTCGAGCGCCGCCGATACCGGCTCGAACCGGGGCAGCGGCAGCCGTTCGCGCGGTGCCATGCGGCCACCGAGCACGCGGTTCTTCGGCAGGCGGTCACAGGCTTGTCGCCACGACTCGAAGTCCAGCGGTGCCTCGGCCGCCGTGATCCTCGCCGCCCCCAGGAGAGAGCCGACCGCGAGCACCGGAACGAGGGTCTTCATGCGGAGCAGTCCGTCGACACTCCTCTGGAGGCAGACCTTCGCGAAGTGCTCGAACCGCATCGGAAAATCGCTGATCGGGCCGTCAATCCACATAGGCGAATTCATTCAAATTGAGCATCGCCCGACACAACTCGGGCAGGCTGCGCCGCTCGAGCAATTTCAGGCAGGCATCCCGTTCCTCGGGTCTCGGCTCCCGTTGCAGGGTGATGCGGAACACCTCGCGGACCTGCGCCCGGGGCTCGCCCCCGACCGACTGGCCCACGCGCCGGGCCAGGTCCTGGGCCGCCTCCACCGCCAGGGGCGAATGCAGCAACGACAAGGCCTGGGGTGCCACGGTCGATCCGGTACGCCGGGCACAGGACGTGGAATTCTCCGGCAGATCGAAGGTCTCCATGAAGGGCACCCGGACCGTGCGCTTCTGGACCAGGAACACGCTGCGCACCGATTGGCGCTCCCTGGCCGACGGATACCAGCCCTTGGTCCGGGTGGCATTGTCGTCGAGAAAGGCCGGATTGGCCTGAAGGATTTCGGCCGGCAGGTCCGGCCAGACCGGAGGCCCCCCGGGGATGAGTTGCAGCGAACCCGACGCGGCGAGGATCGCATCCCGCAACTGTTCGGCCGAGAGGCGGCGCGGCGTTCTCGCGAAGCCGCCCTCCGTGGCAGCGATGTCGTTCGCCGTCACCGCCTGACGGTAGGCCGCGCTGAGCACGATGAGTCGATGCAG
>JBEGWF010000178.1:0-3653 GCA_041177965.1 Verrucomicrobiota bacterium
GCGGGGCGCGGCCGATCCGGGCAGTGCCACTGCCCGGCCTCATGGCCCTGCGCGACCTCCGCGTCGATGCGGTGGGGTAGGCGTTCTTTCCGAAAACCGCTGCCCGACCCATCCTGCCCGATTGCCCCGCTGTGCTGGAGTCGTTCGAGGTTCTTGGGCCGCCGATCCTCGCGCCGGATGATTCCGATGCCCGCCATCGGTGGGTGCCGATATCTGTCTTCTGGCGAAGTTCTCGAGTCGGTGAGCCGATCGTATCCCAGAAACCCAAGTCAGCGACGCCTCGAGGGACCGAAATAGTAGCCCTTGCCGATGCGCGCACCCATCGGTTTGCGGCCGGAGGCGGGTCCCAGTTTGTCTTCGTCGAACAGGGCCGTGTAGGTGTAGTTGAAGTCCGCAAGCTTCACGCGCTCCACCTTCTTGCCGATGAAGCGTTCGATGGAGGCCACCTGAGCCGCTTCGCCGGCGCAAAACAAGGTCAGGGCGTCGCCAGTAGTCATGGCCCGACCGGTTCGGCCGATGCGGTGGACGTAATCCTCCGGATGCTCGGGGACGTTGTAGTTGATGACGTGGGAGACATCCGCGATGTCCAGTCCGCGGGCGGCGATGTCGGTCGCGACGAGCACCTCGTAGCGGCCCTGCTTGAATCCTTCCAGTGCCTGTTCGCGTTCCTTCTGCGAACGGTCGGAGTGGATGACAGCGGCTTTGTGGTGATTGCGCAGGAGCAGGGCCTCGACGGAATCGGCATCGCGCCGGGTCCGGCAGAAGACGATCGCGCTTTCCCATTGGATCTTCTCCAGAAGCGAGATCAACAGTGCCGGTTTCTGTAGTTCGGCCACCGGATACAGGACGTGCTTGACGGTGTCCGCGACCGAGCGGCGCGCTCCGATCTCGATGGTCACCGGATCGCGCATGGCCCAGGTGATGAGGGTCTCGATGGCCGGCGGGATGGTCGCCGAGAACAGCGAGGTCTGCCGATCCTTGCCGCACTTGAGGACGATGCGTCGGACATCCGGGAGGAATCCCATGTCGAGCATGCGGTCGGCCTCATCGAGCACCAGGAACTTCACGCCATCCAGCCGGATGGCACCCTCGCCCAGATGATCGAGCAGACGGCCCGGCGTGGCCACAACGACATCCAGACCCCGCTTGAGATCGTCCCGCTGCTTCCCATAGCCGACGCCGCCATAGATGAGTCCGATCCGCAGGTCCGTGAACTTCGCGAACTTCTCGAAGTTCTCGTAGGTCTGCACGGCAAGTTCGCGGGTGGGCTCCAGCACCAGACATCGCGGACCTCTGGAGTGGGATCCCAGTTGGCCCAGTATCGGAAGGGCGAAGGCTGCGGTCTTGCCGGTGCCCGTTTGGGCCGAACCGATGACATCGCGACCCTCGAGGATACGGGGAATCGCTCCCGATTGGATCGGTGTGGGTTCCTTGTAACCGAGTTCCGCAACGGCATCGATCATCGCCGTCGACAGACCCAGTTCAGAAAAAAGCATGCGGGAAATTACCGTCCCCAAGGCGAAGGCGAAAGCTGGAACTTGATCGGTGGGCGCATGCAGGATCGATGCAGGGCACGGAAGAGGTTTCTCAAAAAGCGGGTATTCGGATACTTGATTAAGTTTTGAGATTCGTATAGTGCTCGTCAGCACCCCTTCCAATGGCAAAGCCGAACGAGGACCCTTCCCTGTTTGCGACGCGGCAAAGTCTCCTGCTGCGGCTGAAGGACCACGAAGATCAGGACGGTTGGCGGGAATTCTTCGATACCTACTGGCGGCTCATCTACTCGTTCTGTCTCAAGGCGCGGCTCTCCGAACAGGCCGCCGAAGAGGTGGTCCAGGAGACGATGATCTCCGTGGCCAAGCAGATGCCGGAATTCCGGTATGACCGCTCGAAAGGTGGCTTCCGTTCCTGGTTGTTGACCATGGTGCACCGTCGCATCACCGATCGATACCGGCAGGAAGCCCGGTGGAATCGGTTGATCGAGCCCCAGCCCGATCCGGAGCACGGGGAACTCCCGGCGATCGAGGACCATCCCGATCCCCGACGTCCCGACCTCGATGTCCTCTGGGCATCGGAGTGGGAGGGGCACCTCATCCGACAGGCCCTCGATCGTGTACGGACCCAGGTGTCGGAGAAGCAATACCTGATCTACGAGATGCACGTGGTCCGGGAGGTCCCCATCGCCACCGTCGTGGCGAATCTCCGGACATCGGTCGCGGCCGTCTACGTGGCCAAGCACCGGGTCGGCCGGTTGCTCCGGGCCCAGTTGGCCCACCTGAGGAGTGATGATCCGGCCGAGTAGTCGCCATGGCAGCGAGAGATCCCCAGGAGGGCATCCCGACGGTCCCGGATCACCACCTGGTCGAGGTGATCGGTTCCGGGGCTTATGGCGATGTCTGGTTGGGGCGCACGGTTCTGGGCACCGAGCGTGCCATCAAGGTCATTCTCCGGTCATCCTTCGAGAGCGATCAGCCGTTTCTCCGAGAATTCGAGGGCATCCGACGCTATGAGCCGGTGTCGCGGAGATGTCCCTCCCTCGTGCCCATCCTGCAGGTGGGTCGCGACGAGGGCGCCGGTTGCTTCTATTCGGTGATGGAGTTGGCCGACCCCGTGCCGGGCCCCGTGCCGGCAGGCGGTCCGCGCTATCGGGCACGCACCCTCCGGACCGACCTGACCCAGCGGGGGCGTCTCCCGGTCGCCGAATGCGTCGAGGTGGGGCTCGCGATGGCCGACGCGCTGGAGACGCTGCACGGGGCCGGCCTCGTCCACCGGGACATCAAGCCCTCCAACATCATCTTTCTCCGGGGCCGGGCCTGTCTCGCCGACGTGGGGCTGGTGAGCGAGGCGCGGGAGGGATCGAGCTGCGTCGGCACCGCCGGATACATCGCCCCGGAGGGCCCGGGTCTTCCCCCGGCCGACCTGTTCAGTCTCGGGATGGTCCTGTACGAGATCTCCACCGGCTGTCGATTGGCCGACTGGCCCGCGACGCCGCCCGAGTGGCTCCAGCCCGGGCACACGGTCGAATGGGAATTCCACGAGATCGTGCTCCGCCTGGGCGCCCGCGATCCCTCCAGGCGTCACCGCGATGCCCGTGCCCTGCGCGACGAGTTGATGCTCCTGCGGGGCGGACGGTCCGTCAGGCAACTCCGCGCGCGGGAGCGACGGGCCCGTATGCTGACGCGCCTGGCGATCCTCGCGTCGGTCCTGGGATTGCTGGGATGGGCCGTGGCGGCCGTCCGGGAGTCGCAGGCCCGCGAGGCGACGGCGCGTCGTCGCGACACGGAATCGCAACGGGCCACATTGCTGCTGACCCGGGCGCGCGACGTCCTCGGTGACGATGGCCCTGCCAAGAGGTCCCGGGCCCTGACGATCCTGCGTGAGGCCCGGGGGCTCGACCCGGCCCGACCCGAATTGCGGGAACTGGTGGCCGCCGCGCTGCTGGTTCCGGAGTTGGTGCCCGAAAAGACCCCGTGGCGGCCGCCGTCGGCACCTGTCGGAGACCGGCCGCGCCGTTGGCCGGTGGGCTCCCTTTCCCATACGGTCGGCCAGTTCGACCCGGAGTTGCTCCACCTGTTCCAGGGCGGCCCCGATGGATGGATCGAATCGATCCCGATCCGCCGGGGGGGACTCCGCCGGTTCGTTCCACCCCCGGC
>JBEGWF010000179.1:0-2817 GCA_041177965.1 Verrucomicrobiota bacterium
TAGCTGCTGAAGAACATGCCCGTGCGCCCCTTCATGAAGGCCAGCGGCAGGAAGATCACCACCAGCGACAACGTGGTCGCCAAGACCGCCAGCGCGATCTCGCGGGTGCCGCGCCGGGCCGCCTCGAGCGCCCCCAACCCCTGCTCCTCCATGATCCGGTGGATGTTCTCCAGGACCACGATGGCGTCATCGATGACCACGCCCACGGCGAAGGTCAGGGCGAGCATCGTGGAATTGTTGATGGTGTACCCCATGACCCGCATCAGGGCGAAGGTCGCCACGATGGAGGTGGGGATGGCGATGCTGGCGATCACCGTGCTGCGCCAGTCGTGCATGAAGGCGAAGACCGTCAGGGCCACCAGCACCATGCCGAGCACGAGATGGAAGGAGATCTCGCCGAGGTTCCGCCGGATGAACCGCGACTGGTCGCGGATCACCGTCAGGGTGACGTCGGGAGGCAGGGTCGGCTGCAACTCGGCCATCCGGGCCTTGAGCGCGTCGATGAGCCGCACCGCGTTGGATCCGCTCTGCTTGCGGACCACCAGTGTGACGGCATTGGTGCCGTTGAGGCGGGACAGGGTGCGAGGTTCCTCGATGTCGTCGGTCACCCGGGCCACCTGCCCCAGGTAGATCGGCTGCCCTCCCGGGTCGGCGATGATCAGGCGCTCGAACGCGGGCACCGTGTCCATCCGCCCCAGGGTGCGCAGCACCCACTCGCGCCCGGACTGCTGCACGCGTCCCCCGGGGATCTCCACGTTCTGTTCGACCAGCGCTTTCCGCACGTCGCCGATGTCGAGGCCGAACTGTCGGAGCCGGTCGGTGTCCACCGCCACCTGCACCGCACGGACCCGGGACCCGAGCAGTTGGATCGCTCCGACATCCTGGACCGTCTCCAGGTTCTCCTTCAGCCGCCGTTCCACCAGGTAGGTCAGTTCCTTGAGGTCGCGAGGCGAGCTCACCGCCACCGAGAAGACGGGGGTGGCGTCGACGTCGAACTTGTCCACGATGGGCGTCTCCGTGCCCGGAGGCAGACGCGAGAGGATCGAGTTGACCTTGTCGCGCACGTCCTGGGCGGCCAGGTCGCGGTTGCGCTCGAGGAAGAACTGGGCCGTGATCAACGAGACCCCCTCCCGGCTCGAGGAACTCAACTCCTCGATCCCCTCGACGGTGTTGATGATCTCCTCCATGGGCTGGGTCACGCCGGTCTCGACCTCCTCCGGCGATGCGCCGCGAAGGGTCGTGCTGACGGTGATGATGGGGAGTTCGACGTTGGGGATCTGCTCCACGCCCAGTTCGCGGAAGGCGAACCATCCGACGACGTTCAACAGCAGGTTGAGCATCGTGGCGAAAACCGGCCGCCGGATGCAGACGTCGGCCAAGCCCACCCCCGTCGTGGCTTCCGGCGACCGCTGGGGGAGGCCCCCGTCTGAGACGCTCATTTCCGAACCTCCACGACCATGCCGTCGGCCAGTTTTCCATGGCCGCTCGTGACGACCGATTCCCCGTCGGAGAGCCCCGACAAGATCTCCATCCGGTCGCCCAGCACCCGGCCGGTCCTCACCACGCGCGAACGGACGGATCCGCCCTCCATGACGAAGACCCGGGAGATGCCCGATGAGGACAGGACCGCGGCGACCGGGACCACACGGGTCGGGACCGCGCGCTCCAGCACCAACTCGCCCCGGGCGAAGGTGCCGGCCTTGAGGAGACGGTCGGCGTTGGGCACCAGGGCTCCGAAATCGAACATGCGGGTGGTGAGATGGACCTGGGGACTGATGAGGAACACCCGACCCTCGAAGCGTCTGCCCGGATGGGCGTCGACGGTGAACACCACCGGCAGTTCCTTCACGACCTGGGGCGCGAAGCTCTCGGGTGCCTGGGCGATGAACTTCAGGACACCGTCGTTCACCATGCGGAAGAGCGGCGATCCGGGTCGGACGAAGTCGCCCGCCGACGCGATGCGATCGGCGACGGCGGCCTCGAACGGTGCCCGGATGCGACTCCGGTCGAGGTTCAACCGGGCGACCGCCAGGGCCGCCTCGGCCGCCTTCAGCGCGGCCCGGGTCTGGTCGGCCTGGGCCTCGGCGCCATCGAGGTCCGCCGGCGCGGCGATGCCGTTCCTGCGCAGGGCCTGCTGGCGCTGGAGTTCCAGCTCCGCGCCATGCGCCAGCGCCCGCGATTGATCGACCCGGGCCTGGGCCTGGTTCGCCAGGGCGGTGAAGGAGGCGGTGTCGATCCAGGCCAGTTCCTGCCCCTCCTTCACCCGGTCGCCGAACTCGGCCAGGGTGCGTTCGACCTTTCCTTCGACCTCGGCGGAGACCAGGGCCGAGTCCTTGGCATGGAGCGTACCCACGATGGGCAGGGTGCGGTCGACGGGCGTCGTCATCACCGCAGCCACGGTCACCGGCACCGCCTCGGACGGGCGGGCGGCCTTGGAGGCGGCGGCCTCCTGGGAACACCCCGCGGCGATGCCCCCCAGCAGCGCCAGGAGGCCCAGGATCAGGACGGACTTCATCGGAGAGGCGGAGCCTATCGGATCAAGCGGTCCGGTGGCACGGGAAAGTCGTGAGAACCGGCGGGAGCCACCGATCGTTCAGGATCCCGCCGGTCGGTCGACCGGATCGACGGCGATGGCCTCGGCCAACGCTTCGGCGGGGTAGGTCCAGATCTCGGCCAGGGTCGGATGGTAGTGGGGTACCGCCGCCCATTGGGCCACGGTCATCCGGGCGGCCATGACGACGGCCGCCTCGTGGATGAGTTCCCCGGCCTGGGGACCGACGCACGAGGCCCCGAGCACCTCCCCCGACACGGGATCCG
>JBEGWF010000180.1:0-8321 GCA_041177965.1 Verrucomicrobiota bacterium
GTTGCGGTCCGGCATATTCCGGTCAATCACCGTCACCGAATAGCCCGCTTGGGCGCAATAATAGGCCGTGCTGAGCCCGATGACTCCGCCGCCGACAATGACCAGATTCCCTCGCATGGGCCGACAGGATACCGGAGGGGGTGTCCAAGGGTCTTGCCCCGAAGCATCGCTCATCCCGAAAAAACCCGCACAACCGCCCGGAATGCGGGGGGTGTTCAGTCCATGGCGTTCAGTTGGTGGAATGCGAAGGCCAAGTGGGTCCGCAACCCAGAGCCGGAACGGTCCCTCCGGCCCTGCCGCCTTGGCGCGGGGCTCGAATCGGGGGATTCGATCGGATCGCGTCGAACCACTTTCATCTCGAGGTGAAGACCGGTACCAAGACCCATCACCTTGGATGCCTCCCGAATATCAACCTGACCGTGACCTTCGATTGGATGGCGATGAGCTGACCTCGTCTTAAACCCACTCGATGCTGACCGGGAATCGGCAGGGCTTGGGCGATGCCCGGGTGGATCGGTTGCGCGAGGGGGGCTTTCCGATCCCGGAAAGGGGCGGGCGATCAGGGCGGTCGGGAAGGGAAAACACGCCGCTCGGGCCGTCAGGGTGGCCCGGCAACACCGGAACCAGGACCTTCCGGTCGATGACCGGAAGGCCTGTGGCGGTCCGGGCGGTCAGACGTGCGTCACCACCTCGGAGGCGGGGAAGCGGACCTTCTTCTGGGAGGCGTACTTGTCGTCGTCGGCCCGGTATCCGGCGGCGCAGGCGACCACCGTGCGGTAGCCCGAGCCCGTGAGGTCGAGGGCCTGGTCGTACTCGTGGGGTACGATGCCTTCCATGGGGCAGGTGTCGACGCCGAGCAGGGCGGCTGCCGTCATGAACTGCCCCAAGGCGATGTACAGTTGGTGGGTCTGCCAGGTATCGAGGTGACCCGCATCGGCGGCCTTCTGGAGGCTGCCGACCATGAGGTTCCGATACCCTCCGAGCGCCTCGAGGTTGCCGCCGCGGACCTCGACCTGGCGCTCCAGGAAATGGTCCACGTGGGCCTCGTTCAGGCCGGTCTTCACCGCGAACACCACCAGATGCGAGCAATCGGCGGGTTGCGATTGCCCCCAGGAATGGGGCACCAGGCCCGCCTTGGTCAGCGGGTTCGTGACCACGATGAACTTCCAGGGCTGCAGGCCGAAGCTGGAGGGTGATAGGACCAGAGCCGATTCCAGCGTCTGCCAGACCGGGTCCGGAATCTTGGCGGAGGGGTTGAACTTCTTGGTCGCATACCGCCAGTTCAGCGCCTCGATGAGTTGTTCTGAGGAAAGGGTCTTCATGTTCTGGAGGCTCAGGCTAGCCCCTCCGATGGGGCCCGCAACTCGGGGAATCTCCCGATGAATCTCAGAGCCAGTGGGATTTCTTTGGTTCTGCGGATGGCGCCTGGGCCCTGAAGCGGCATCCCGCCCTCCACGACCCTACCTGGGAACCGGAGAGCGCTCCCCGTATGCCAAAAGCCTGTCCGTCGGACGGGGTGGTCGCTATCGTCGGCGCGATGAACGCCACCGCCCAATCCGACCTCGTTTTCGATGTGGGAATGAACAATGGGGATGACACGGCTTTCTATCTCGAATGCGGATTCCGAGTGGTGGCGGTCGAGGCCAACGACGCTTTGTGTCGCCAGGTGGCCGCGCGGTTTCCAGAGGCGATCGCCTCGGGCAAGCTGAAGATCCTGAACGTGGCCGTGGCCGGTGAACCGGGGCAGGTGGAGTTCTGGATCAACGAGGATCATCCGGAATGGAGCGCGCTGGACGTGGCGAGTGCCGCCCGCGGGGGGCACCGGCATCGGAAGGTGACCGTGCCGGCGATCCGCTTCGGGACCCTGCTCCGCGAGCACGGGGTTCCGCATTATCTGAAGGTGGACATCGAAAGCGCCGATCACTTCTGTCTCGAAGGGCTTCGGGAGGTGGGTCGCCCGGAGTACTTGTCGGTCGAGGTCTCGGACGTGGCGCTGGTCGATGCGTGCCACGATCTGGGGTACCGTCGCTTCATGCTGGTGGAACAGAGCTCCCTCCTGCCGATCGACGATTGGAGCGGACCGGTGGGTTGGACTTCGCAATGGCCGCGGATTCTGACGGCGCACCGGGCCTGGCCGTTTCGTCTGATCCGAAAACTGGTCGGTTATCCGAGGATCCGTGGGTGGGGGCAGCGTTCCCGTCGTTTTCCGGGGAGGGATTTCCCGATCGGCTCGTCCGGCGATTTCGGCCCGAACCTGACGGGCACCTGGATTCCTGCCGAGCGGGTCAAGGCTTTGTGGCACCGCCATCACCGGCACTGGACCTCCCACGGTCGCGAATTCTGGTGCGACCTCCACGCCGGACTCTAGGCATGGTTGAACCGGTGGCATCGGTGCGGGATCCGCAGCGCACGATTCCGGTCGGATGTCTCCCGGGATCCGGTCGCTGAAGCTGCGAACCGAACAGCCCTGTCGACGACTCGGAGAGGGGGGAGATCGGAGCGCTTGGATCTTCCGATAATCCCCAGACAATCCGACCCTCACCCCTGTGCCGCGGTCCTGCGGCGATCGATGGTCTCGTGGTGATTGACGACCCCTGGCCGAGTGGCCGGGCTTGGCGTCGCAAGCCGCGGGCGTCACCGCCTGGACTTCACATCGAAGCAGTGGAGCAACTCTTGATCTCGTAGATAGAGGCGCCCGTTGACGACCACCGGATGGGGCCAAATTCCGCCTTGGGAACTCCGTTGGGAGCTCAAGGGTGCCATTTTGAAGCGGCTCAATTCCTTCCATCCCTGGGTGCTCGCCTCCACGAGCGCCACTTCGCCACTGCGTTCATCCAGGCAGATCAGTTTGCCGTCGGCGTAGGTCACCGCGCCTTTTCCGAACCCCTTGTGCGACCAGACCTCCTTGCCGGTCTTCAGTTCCTGGCAGATCCAGCCTGCGCCGTCGGAATGACCGTAGAGGTGTCCATCGACGCAAACCACCCCGCCGTGGTGGTTCTTCATCACCTTGTTGGAATAGAGAGGTTCGACTGAAAGGTCGGCTCCCAAGCGGATGGCCTCGCATCCCACTCCGTAGCCGGCGGTCACGTAGACGATGCCGTCTTCGTAGATCGGAGTCGGTATCACCGCGACCCGTCCGGGAAAATCCTTCTTCCAGAGCACTGAACCGTCTGTCGGGGCAACGCCGAAATAGCGGTTCATCACCAATTGCACCACCTGGGGCTTGCCCGCGTGTTGGATCAGGATCGGCGAAGAATACTGGGCGTTGTCGGTGATCTCCTTCGAACGCCAGCGGACGGTTCCGGACTTCTTGTCCAAGGCTGCCAGGGTCCCCTGGGAACCTCCCGGAGTGCAGATCACCGCATCACCCACCACCAGGGGCGACTCCGTGTAGCCCCAATCCTGCAATTTGCCGCCGAGATCCGAGACCAGGTTCTTGGACCAGATCAGTTTCCCATCCTTTGCATCCACGCAGACCAGCAACCCCTGACCCCCGATTGCGAAGACCTGATCGCCATCCACGGTTGGCGTCATTCTTGGGCCGTCGCCCCAATTGTTGGGGTACTTGGGTCCTGCCGGGGTGCTCCAGAGTTCCTTGCCGTTCGCCGTGTCCACGGCGATCAGGAATTCCTGTCCCTCGCGCAGGCCCATTGTGAACAGGGTGCCCTTGGATATGGAGTAGCCCGCGTAGCCCAAGCCGGCGTTCTGGAACAACCACACCCGCTTCGGCCCCTCCTGAGGCCATGAAGCCAGCAACCCCTTGTCCGGCGAATGGTCCCGACGGGCATCGCCCCGCCACTGTGGCCAATCCGCCCCACAGGCAGAAAACGCTACGAGAACCCCCAACCATCCCGCCACACCGGTTGTCATCAGAAAACCATCTTCCACCACCCATGCTCCGTCAAACCAATTAAATAAAGTGACAGGTTCAAAGTTTTTGATTCTTTGGGAGAGTTGAGGCACTTTGCACTGATGAGGTTGGCGCGGATCAAAGGCGGGCAGGTGGAGGGTGCTGTTTACCACTGCATTTCCCGTACCGTGGGTGGGCAGATGCTTCTGGATGATGCCTGCAAGGAGCGATTGACCACGTTGCTGATGTCTTTGGCCCGGTTTTGTGGGTTGGAGGTGATCACCTATTGCATGATGGGAAACCATTTTCACGTGCTGGTGCGGGTTCCAAAGGCAGCGCCACTGAGCGATGACGAACTGTTGCGGAGGGCCGAGGGTTTCTACGGGAAACAAGGCCTGCTGGTCGTTCTGGCACGGGATGCGATGAAGGATCGAGGCGAGGGAAGAGGTGCCATGCCCCTTCATGTCCGTCAGACGCTTCTCGGGCGCATGGGAGATGTGTCGGTCTTCATGAAGGAGTTCAAGCAGCGGTTCAGTCGTTGGTACAATCGACGGACGGAACGCTTCGGCACCCTATGGGCCGAACGATTCAAGAGTGTCCTGGTGGAGGATTCATCCGATGCCCTGCGAACTGTGGCCGCATACATCGATCTGAACCCGGTGCGGGCCGGTTTGGTGGACGATCCGAAAGATTACCGTTTCTGCGGGTACGCAGCGGCATTGGTGGGGCGAAAAGACCTTCAGCGGGGGTTGATGAGCGTGTTCTTCTCGGACGATTGGCCCCGGGTTTCGGCGCTCTACCGTGAATCCATGTTCCTGCAGGGCGGGGTGAGCGGTCACAGCAAAAAACAGGCCCTCGATCGGGAATCCATCCGCGCGGTCATCCGGAAGGGTGGCAAGCTGAGCGATGCGGAGATCCTGCGGCTCCGGGTGAGACATTTGACGGATGGGGTGGCGCTGGGATCGAAGGAATTCGTGGATGCGGTCTTCGTCCGGTATCGATGGATGTTCGGCTCCAAAAGAAAGGATGGTGCCCGTCCGATTCGAGGTGCCCCGTGGTCCCGTTTGTCCGCACTCCGAGATCTGCGGGTGAATGCCTTGAGTTGACGATTCGGGGAACTCCAGGTTCCAGATACCAGGATCCCAGAAGACGCAGCACCCGGGAGGGCAAGGCCCATTCGCGCTGGGTTTGCCCGCGGTTCGACGCCATTCCCCGCGAGTATCCGCCGTTCAGGTCAGTTCCCTGGATTTCCCGGTGGAGATATCGGGCGCGTTTTTGATCGCCAACCGTCGATCGCTCAGAATCCGCTCGCCATGGATCGATCGGGTGCCGTTTCCTCGGGGCCAAGAAGATGGTGACAAAAACAAGGCGGGTGATGCTGGTGGATTCGGTGGTGTGGCCCCCGGGTTTGGACCCCGATCCCCGCCGCGATGTGTGCGGTTGGTTCAGTCGGTGGACGCCCTCGGGGTTGGCGGTGGATTGGTTCCGGGTCGGGGTCGAATCGGATGTCAACGACGCCCATTCTCCCGAGGAGTGGGATGGGGTGATCCTGAGCGGATCGCCCAGGGATGCCTGGAACGACGACCCCGTGAATCTCCAGGTGGGCGAATGGATCCTGCGTTGCCGGGACGCCGGGGTGCCGGTGCTCGGCGTGTGCTATGGGCACCAGTTGATGGGCCGGGTCCTCGGCGCGAAAGTGGCCCCGCACCCGGAGGGACTGGAGCTGGGGAACACGCCGGTGAGCCTGACTCCCGCGGGGCGATCCTCGAGGTTGTTCGATGGACTGCCCGATCACTTCGATGTGCTCTCGAGCCATTCCGATGTGGTGTCGGACCTGCCACCGGGCCTGACACACACCGTCGCCGGAACCTTTGCCGCGATCCAGGGAATCCAGGATTCCACAGGGCTCCTGCACGGGGTCCAGTTCCACCCCGAGACCGATCCTGACACACTCCGGTTGATCTGGAATCCGCGGCGCGAGCTCTGGCGCCCCAGGGTCCGTTTCGATCTGGATCATGTCTTGGATCACCTGAAACCCACGCCGTCCGGGCGCCAGATCCTGCACAATTTCCTCAAGCACTTCGTCCAAGGATGACCCTTGGACCTCCCCTCCGTTTCCAACATCCTCCATCGAATCGATCCCATGAGCCTGACAGCATTCTCCTTCCCGACCCGAACCCTCTATGGCGCCGGTGCACTGGCCGAATTGCCGGCCGCCCTGCAGAAACTCGGAGTCCGACGCCCGCTGGTGGTGACCGACGGGGGACTCGTGAAGACCGATGCCTTCCGGCAGCTCGCCGCGGTGCTGGGCGCGGGGGATCAGGGAAAGACGTGGTTCGTCTTCGACGGCGTCCATCCCAATCCGATCGAAGAGGATGTGCGTCAGGCCGCGGCGGCCCTCCGCGATCACCAGTGTGACGGGGTGATCGCCATCGGCGGAGGCAGCCCGCTCGACGCCGGCAAGGCTGCACGTCTGCTGGCCCGACGGCCCGGGTTCGACCTCTCGAAATTCTACGATGAGTCCGACTGGACCGGCCTGATGCCGCTGGTGGCCATCCCGACCACAGCCGGCACGGGCAGCGAGGTGGGGCGCAGTTCGGTGATCACCCTCGATGCCACCCATCGCAAGGCGGTGCTGTTCAACCCCGAGATGTTGGCCAAGCTGGTGATCCTCGATCCGGCGCTGACGGTCGGTCTGCCGCCCCACCTGACGGCGGCGACCGGGGCCGATGCCCTGACGCATTGCATCGAGAGCTTCACCTGCCCGTCGTTCCACCCGATGTGCGACGGGATCGCACTCGAAGGAGCCCGGCTGATCTTCGAGGCGTTGCCCAAGGCCTTCCGCAATGGCCAGGACCTCGAGGCGCGCGGGCACATGCTGGTGGCGGCGGCGATGGGTGCGGTGGCCTTCCAGAAGGACCTGGGCGTGGTCCACTCCCTGGCTCACCCGTTGTCGTCGATCTGCGGCATGCACCACGGATTGGCCAACGCCCTGTGCCTGGTGGCCAGCATGCGATTCTGCAGCGAGCGCCGCCCGGGCCTTTATCGGCGCGTGGGGCAGGCGGCCGGCCTCGAGGTGACCCGCCTCCCGGATGCCGAGGCAGACCGTGTCACGATCGAATTCGTGCAGTCGTTCCTCGCCGGGCTGGGCCTCGACAAGAAGCTCTCGCAGTGCGGCGTGAAGCCCGAGCATCTCGACGCGCTGGTCGCCCAGGCCTGGGAAGACCCGTGTCACCGGACCAACGCCGTGCCGGTCACCGCCGCCGATCTTCGCGCGCTGTACCTCCAGGTGCTCTGATCGGGTCGATGCCGCCCCAACCCACTCCTCCTCAAATCCACCCCATGATTCCGCATCAATTGTTCCTGGATGGCCGCTACACCGGCGTCGAGGGAGCCGCCAAGACCCGACTTGTCAATCCCGCCACGGCCGAAGTCTTCGCCGAGGTCGATGCCGCCACGGTCAAGGAAGTCGACGCCGCCGCGGTCTCGGCCCACGAGGCCTTCGAAAGCGGGTGGCGCGATCTCGCGCCGGGCAAGCGGGCCGCGGTGCTCTTCAAGATCGCGGCGGTGATCCGCGAGAACGCCGAGGCCTTGGCCCGACTGGAGGTGATGCATGTGGGCAAGCCATTGGCCGATGCCCGTGACGAGGTCGCTCTGGGAGCCCGGGTCTTCGAGTACTATGCCGGGGGCATCGGCCGCTTCTTCGGGCAGACCATTCCGGTGGCCCGCGGCGGGCTCGATTTCACACTGCGCCAGCCGCTGGGTGTGGTCTCTGCGATCGTGCCGTGGAATTTTCCCTTCGCCATCGCCTGCTGGAAGGTGGCCCCGGCGTTGGCCGCGGGGAATGCCGTGCTGCTCAAGCCGGCGTCCATCTCGCCGCTGACCGCGCTGAAGCTCGGAGAGCTGGCCCACGCCGCGGGGCTGCCGGCGGGCATCCTCCAGGTGATCACCGGCCCCGGCGGGACCCTCGGCGATGCGCTGGTCACCCACCCGTTGATCCGCAAGGTGTCGTTCACCGGTTCCACCGAGGTGGGCCGCCGCATCATGGAATTGGCGAGCCGCAACCTGACCCGGGTGTCGCTCGAGTTGGGGGGCAAATCGCCGAACATCGTCTTCGCCGATGCCGACTGGGAGAAGGCCGCCGATGCGTCTCCGATGTCGGTCTTCGCCAATACCGGGCAGGACTGCTGCGCACGCAGCCGGGTCTATGTCGAGCGCCCGGTCTACGAGCGGTTCGTGGAACGGTTCGCCGCGGCCACGCGGAAGCTCATCGTGGGCGATCCGTCCAACGAGGCGACCCAGCTGGGGCCGATGGTCTCGTCGGGCCAGCGCCAGTCGGTCGAGGAGTACCTGGCCGATGCCCGACGCAACGGCAGCACGGTGGTCTGCGGGGGAGGGCGGCTGGATTCGCCCGGCTTCTATCTGGAGCCCACGATCCTCACCGGGGTCGATCCCACCCATCGCTGCTGGC
>JBEGWF010000181.1:0-8662 GCA_041177965.1 Verrucomicrobiota bacterium
ATGCCCTTCTTTCGGCGCGCCTCCATGGCATCAAGGTTGCGCTTGGTCGGCCGGGGATTCCGAAGCTCAGATTTGGTCACGTCAATGTCTTAGCATTTTCTATGCTACCTACTATCGCGAGGCTCAATAGGTCAGGTCGCGCTGAGATCCTGGCCGTTTCGAATTCTACTTGGATTCCTGCGACCTTGGGATCCTACCCAACAAAACCAAATCCGCCTGACCGCGGAGCACCAAAAGCAAATTCCTATCCACTCAGTTTTCGAATTCCACTATCCCGCCCGTGACCATGCCGCGCTTTTCGGGGGCCTTTCGCAGTCTGCTGCAGCTGGACCATGAGGATTGCCCCTTCAACTCCGGCCATAGGGCAAGTCAGGCCGTCTAAAACAGGACACCATCGACGATCGGCCCGATCCTGTAGTCTGGATTTTCAGAGAGCCCGGACGCGGTACATGCGATTGGAGTGATCCGCCCACTGAGGATCGCTGAAATAGGACGAACCATCGACTAGGGTATTGGTCGAGATCGGAATCCAGACTGGTGGCCCGACAACCGTGCTGGCTTCCACCCTGACCGGGTGATTGGCCACCCATGCGATGTTGAATCCGAACCGCTGGTTTTTCACTCCGATGCTTCCGTTGGACAGCACGACTGGGTAGGGAAGCGACCACGGCATCGTAGGGCGCCCGCCAAAATCCGACTTCCAGCCCGTCGTCCCCGGGAGGTAATAGACAAGGCATTTGGCGGCACCGGCCAATGCGGTCGGGGAACCAACCGGAGCATTGCCCTCGAAATACACCCCGGTCAGGCCGTTGCAGTCTCTGAACCAAGCGTCACGGAAGGTGTTGAGGATGCTGGGGAGGGTCACTTGAGTGAGGTTCGTGCAGCCGACAAACGCTGAATCCGCAATGTTGGTGACGCCTCTGGGGAGTAGAATGCGGGTCAGACTGCTGCAGCCGGCAAACAACGATTCCGCGATGCGGGTGATGCCGCTGGGGAGTGTGATGCCGGTCAGGCTGCTGCATCCGAAAAACGCGGAATCCGCGATGCAGGTAACGCCGCTGGGGAGAGCAATGCGGGTCAGGTTGCTGCAACCGGAAAATGCGGCAGCGTCGATACTGGCGAGTTTTTCGGGAAGGTCGATTCCGACCAGGCTGCTGCAGCCGAAGAACGTTTCGCCGGCGATGCGGGTGACGCTCCGGCCCATCGTGACATTGGTGAGGCTTGTGCAGCCGGAAAACGCCGCAATCCCGATATCGGTGAGGCCATTCGGAATGATGACATTGGTGAGGCTCGCGCAACCCGAGAACGCCGCGTCTCCGATCCGGGTGACACCGTTGGCAACGATGATGCCGGCCAGGCGGCTGCAGCCCTGAAATGTCATATTCCCGATACCGGTGACACGGTCGGGAATGGCGATGCCGATCAGGTTGGTGCAATTGATGAACGCCTGATAGCCGATGAAATCAAGGCCCGCGCCCAGCGACACATTGGTCAAACTGGTGCAGCCCCAGAATGCCCCGTTCAGGATGGTGGTGACGCTGGATGGGAACGTGATGTGGGACAAACCAGTGCAGTCCCTGAAAGCCCAGTCCCCGATGGTGGTCAGGTTATCGGGAATGGTGACCCCTGACAGATTGGGGCAGCCATAGAATGCATGGCTGGCAATGCGGATGACATTGGTCGGGATTGTGTACAGGCCGCTCTCGATCCTGCCACCCGGGTACTGGATGAGTGTCGTCAGGTCTTGGTTGAACAAGACGTCATCCAGACTGCGAAAGGTGGGGTTGTGGGTGTCGACGGTGATCGTGGCGAGGCGGGTGCAGGCGGCGAATGCTGCCGGACCAATATTGGTGACGCTGACACCAATTGTCACACCGGTCAGATGGGTGCAGCTGAAGAAGGCGCTGTCTCCGATGTTGAAGACTCCGTCGGGGATCGGAACATTAAGAAGGTTGCCGCAGGCGTAAAACGAGCCGTTACCAATGCTGACGACGCTGTTGGGCAGCACGATCCCATTCAGGCTGGCACAGTTGCCGAACGCATAGTCGCCGATATGGGTGACGCTGTCGCCCAACGTGACGTCGGCAAGGCCAGTGCACCCGGAAAAGGCAGCGTTGCCGATTGTCGTGACGCGATTGCCGACGGTGACGCGGGCAAGGCCCACACACCCCAGAAAGGCACCGGTCCCGATGCTGGTGACGCGGTCGGGGACTGTGTACGTGTCACCTGGGGCCTTGCCGGCCGGGTAAGCGATGAGTGTTGTCCGGTCCAAGTTGAACAGGACGCCATCCAAACTGCTATAGGCTGCGTTTTGCGGTGACACCGTGATCGCCGCCAACCGAGTGCAACCCAAAAACACATCACCCCCAAGATCGCTGACACCGTTGCCGATCGTCACGCGGGTCAGGTGGGTGCATCCAAGAAACAAGCTGTCTCCAAGACTGATGACGGAATCTGGAATGGTGACGTTCGTCAGAGTGTTGCAGCCGGAAAATGCGCCGTAGCCGATTCGGGTCACCCCCTCCGGGATCACGATGCCCTTCAGACTGCCGCAGTTGCCGAACGCAAAATCTCCAACTTCAGCGACACCAGCGCCCAACGTGATGCTGACCAGATCGGTACACCCGGAAAACGCGCCAGCGCCGATCGAGGATACACCAGCGCCGAGCACGACATTCGTCAAACCGGTGCAGTCGCTGAACGCGTTGCCCGAGATGATGCTGACGCTGTCGGGAATCAGGACACTGATAAGACTATCGAGTCTGGCGAATGCAGAGTCGGCGATGCTGGTGACCGCCAGACCGTTGATATCGCCGGGTATCGACAGAGCGCCGCCGGGACCAGTATATCCCGTGATGGCAATCCCCCCAGCGTCCGTGTCATAAAGGTAGTCACCCTCCTTCGCAACGACGGAGGGCATCAGAAGCAGAATCGACGCCAGCAGTGCAGTCAGCATTCGGCCCTCAATTGTTCCGGAATGGCGACGGGAAGCTAAGCAGCCCACGTGGAGCGGAAAGCAGTTGGTGGTTATCATACCGAGCTCTCCCCGGTTTGATGGACACCCGGGGGTGGTGGTTGTTGGGTTTCAGGTCATCCAAGTCCTTCTGGGGAGAGTCGCGGCGAACACGACCGTGACGCCATGGGGCAAAAACCCCATTTGACACTACGCGGCCGCCGAGCAGATGGCATCCCCCAAGCCCAGTGGAAACAGTCCTCGGTCATTGAATGAATTTCTCAAGCTTCCATCGGCAGGCCAAGTGGGGCATGGCATCCGGATTTGCTCGGTCTGGGACGACGGGCACCGGTCCTTCGACCGACCGACAAGGAAGCGATTCGTTCCAAAGGGACTGACGGACCGTCCCGTTTAACGCGTCAATCCGACGATTTAACCTCCATGGATACTCGGAGATTCCGAGGTTCTTTGCCCATGAAACCGTCGCGAAGCCTTGCATTCGTTCGGCACCTGCTGACCGCCGCCCTGGTCTTCTTCTTCTTCTTCGGCCTGACCGTGAGCGCACGGGCAGAAAGCCAGCATGCCAAGTCGGTGCCACTGGTTCCCGGGTGTCTTTCCAAGCAGTGGGCGAGTTCCCAGGCATTCAGTCACCGCTGGCCATGGAACTTTCGGGAAATCGGGCATATGTGCTGGATTCCCAAGAACTCTCGATCTTCGACCTCTCCAAACCCGACCAACTGACACTGCTCGGATCGGCCCCAGCCTCCGGCAGACTCCTCGCACTGGGTGACGGCGTCGCGTTGGTGGGCGCTCCCTCGGCCATCGAGGTCGTAGACATTCGGACCGCGAGCCATCCGACGAACGTCGCCCGCAACACGGTGGGCATGCAGTTCGGCCTCGAGATTGAGACTCGATCGCTGGGAGGCATCTCCATGGATGGTAGAACGGGCTTTCTGGGTTTTGCAGGCGGGGGGCTGATGGTTTACGACCTGTCCAATCCAGAGAATCTGAACTTCCGGGGCGGCGTGCCCATTGATGGAATTCCGGGTTTGATGGGACCTCGAGTCCAACGGGCCAGGATCCCCTCCAAGTGACCCTCGACCATTCGGGCAGCTCGGGCCATCGGCTCGAGCAGTTCTCCGGTTTGTCGCCGCATCGCCTGCACCCACGCGCACCAGTTTCGGAACAGCTTCCTGGCCTCCCCGACATCCTTCCGCTCGTAGATGCCAGAATCGCCTTCGGGTGGCCGTTGTGCCGCAGCAATTCCGCAGCAAAAGCCGCCCAAACCGAGGCGTCCTTACCGGGCGTAGCGAAGGGGACCCTCTTGGCCAGCAGGTCAGCGAACACCGTCAGGTAGTTGTGCCCCTTGCGCCGGTTCATCTCGTCGGCACCCCCCCAAACCACGGTGTCGAAACTCAACCGCTCATACGCCGCCTTCACGTGGGCGAAGAGCATCCGCCACATTCGCGTGTCGCTCTCGCCGAGGATCTGGCCGGCACGCTTCACGGGCATCTCACGCATCAGGGTCACGGCGAAGGCCTCGAACTCCTGGGTGAAGTGCTTGCTGCGACCCTCCCAGGGCGGGGTCACACGGTACACCTTGCCGTCGTCGCCACGGCGTCCCCGCGGCAGGGCACACACGATTACGCACTCCATGTTGAAGACGTTGAGGTGCCGCCATTGCATCGGCTCGACATGGTCGTGGCAGGTCACCGGGGTCCCGGCGCGCGTGCCTTCCTCCGGCCACAAGTGCGGCGTTTGTCAGTGACGGTCTGAAAACCGATGAAACCTGCCGGTTTGAAAACCACTGGACCAGGAAACTCAACGGATCAGCGACCGCGGCTTGTCGTTGGCCCAAGGCAATGCTGATCCAATCTGGGGGACCACTTCACCCGGACGTATTCAGCCTCCTCAGGAGGAAGGAAGAAACGCTGGCGATCCTCCTGGAGGAAAACGGAACCGAGGATCCGGCATGACCCTGGATTTCAAACCGGCAGATTTACGTGGGTTTCGGAACGGTACTGACAGGCGTTTCCTCCACCTTCAACAGACACGATCGCGTCTACTGCGGCGTCATCCCCAAGGCGGTGGAAGCTGAGGAAGCGTGAGAGGTGGTTTAACCCGGCCCCAAAACCATGCCACAGGCGCACCGGTTGAGCACCCAACCCTATCAGCCACCGGCCTATCAACGCCGTTTAGTGGCGGTACCCGTGGTTCGACCTGACGCGTCTCGAGTGGTTGTGCGCTCCGTGCCTCCGCTGGTCTGAGTAGTTGCTGAACCTGTGCTGCGCCCCTTGCCGTCCGTGAGCGTCGTCCGTTCGCTTCCGGAACCCGAAGGGCGGGTTGTCGCGGTGCCAGTGGTACGACCCGAGGCGTCGCGAAAGGTGGTGCGCTCGGATGTCCCCGTCGTGTAGGTCGTGGCCGACCCCGTACTGCGCCCCTGGCCATCGGTGAAGGTGGTTCGCTCAGCTCCCGAGCCCGACGGACGGGTGATCGCCGTACCGACGGTCCGTCCTGAGGCATCGCGGATCGTGGTCCGCTCCGTGGTACCGGTGATTTGCGTAGTCGCAGAACCCGCGCTGCGTCCCTTGCCGTCCGTCAGGGTGGTTCTCTCAGTCTTGGATTGGGCCATCAAGGTAGTGTCCAGGGCGAGACACGCAGCGAGAAGGAGGGCAGATTTGTTGCGAGGCATGGCCTCAAGCTACGCCACCAGCGGCTCGAGACAATTCGATTCCAGTCGGTGGCCTGAAAGGTGAAAGGCGTTTGCTGGGCATAGCCGACAAATGCCCGTGAGGCCCGGTCATTGGAGGTATGGTGGTCGCAAGTTCACTTGTTTACGGCGGTTGGTTGGGCACCGCTAACTGGGCGGCTGTAAAGGTCGAGAAAGCACCTGCGGATTGAATCTCGCTGAGCGTCTCGTCGATGGACTGACCACCCTTCCACCAGTGATACCGGTCCGGTGAGTTGATAGGGATAACTAAGCCGCCGCTGGAATCGATAAATGGCCTGGGCCCCTTCAGGGCGGACGATAGGTCGCAAGCGGCGCTGCTCTGGGAGGCCTGCTCCAACCCACCGACCCCAACCCTACCCCAATACCCCCAGCCCCCTATATATAGGGGGCTGGGGTTGTTGGGGTAGCGGGGTTGGCGAACCCCAGATTGAGGTACTTTTGGGGTTGCTTGGGGTTTGGGGTAAATCTGGAGAAACCCCTTATTTTTCGATGTTTCCAACCAACTCCGGCCTGGGGACGATTTGGGGTGGTGGGCACCCCAAGGGAACCCCAAATCGGGTTGGTCAGACAAAGGTCGCTTTTGGGGTTCCTTGGGCACCCTCCGGGCACCTCACATACTTGCCATCAAAGACTAATTTGATTACCTCACGCGTCTTCATCTGCTTGATCCTATTCTCCGCGGTATTCTTGCTGCACCCCCTGGCCTTCACGATTGCATCCACCATCTTGCCCCACCTCATGGCCGTCACCGTCCCGAAGATCTCGTCGGCAAGGATGCCCAGATCCTCCCGCTTTCGGTCGCTCTTGGGGTCGACCCTGGCCATCAGGAGCCTGTGCATACCGGACATCGAGTCCCACGCGAACTGCGGTGCCTTGTCGCCAACGACCGCCTGACGCCGTGCCGGCGAGCAGGAGAGGGTGATGATCTCCTGGTCCTTCTTGAGGCTCAGAACCGACTCCGACTTCCGTTCGAGCTGGCTCCCGAGGTGCCCGCGTGTCTTCTCGCTTCCGGGATTGAGGTGGATGGCACTGACAACCACGCACCCGGTCTCGGTGGCCAGCTGGTGGAGTGCGGTCACCAGCTTGTTGGATTCCTCCGGGCTGTTCACATCGAGGATCAGGTCGGCGACACCGTCGATGAAGACGGAGTGAAGTCCCCCGGATGCCACGGCCGTCCGCGCCATCGCTCCGACAACCTTCACCCTATCCTCCGGGCTCAGCGAGACCAGCGAGTAGCTCCTGTACCAGTCCGGCGGCACCTCCAGGCACGCCCGCTTGAGGGTGTTCATACCCATGCGCCAGTGGTCGCCCCGGGACTGCTCCGTGTCGAAGTGCAGGACCGTCTTGCCCTCAGGGTTGAACCCGCCGAGGCCCAGGTAGTCCGAGGCTGGGTCCTCGCCCATGAGGGAGGCGATCATGGCGGCGATCACAGAGCTCTTACCGGACTTCACCGCGGCGGCGATGGTGACGAGATTCCCGGCGTGAGCGATCTCCACCCCGGCTAGGCTGAAGACGCAGGGATCGTCGGGCGGCTTGTTGCTTGGATCGAACCGCGTGTGCGCGATCCGTTCAACCAGCTCGTTCTGTGGCTCTACGACGACCACCTGGCTCGGTTGCGGATTCTCGGGATCCTGGCAGTCAACTTGGACCGTTGCGGATTGCGCGGCCGTCGCAGTCGTCGTAGGATTACTAGTAGTAATGATCGGTGACAAAGCCGGTGAGGTTTCGATAAGCCTCCCCGGCTCTTCTTTTTCTATGGGCGGCGGGCTTTCGTCGGCGGATGTAGCATTCATTCGGGGTGAGGGATGGTTCATGGCGTCAACGCGTGCAGTACCCGGGCTTTCTCGAAGGTGTCGGCGCTGACCAGCAGCGTGTCGTTTAGGTCGCTGCACGGCTTGCCGTCGGCTCGGCGGAGGCTGCCGAAGGAAATCGAATCCATGCCGGCCGCGATGCCGTGGAGCTGCTTGCTCCACAGGGACAGGCTCGCCTTACCGGCATCGTCAGCGTGGACCACGAACCGCACCCTGCGGCCTCGGAAGACCTCCAAGGCCTCGCCAGCGATTGCGGCGGAGGCCCCAAGCATGGCGACTGCCGCAGCAGAATCCTGACGGCCCTCAGCCTGGATGTAGACGTGCGCTGCCAGGAGGTCCGGTCCACCCTCGCAGAACAGAATGGAACGGTGTTCCGGCTTGATCGCGGCAGCCCCGATCGGCCAACCGCCAACGGTTCCCTCAAGGGACAGGCCCTTCGGCCCATCGGCGGTGCGGAATCGCTGGCCATCGATCCTTCTGGCCTGCGCAGCGATCCGTCGTTCATCGGTGACGAACCAGCACGGGCGGTCCTCATGGTATCCCGACCGAAGGATCCCGCGCTCGACGGCCAGCTCCAGCCCCTCGACCGAGATCCCGCGCACGTCCCGGATCCGCTCAAGCACCGCGACCTCCGGCACCATCAGTCGGGGCCACAACCGCCGCTTGGCAGCCTTCTCCGAGTCGTCGGTCGGGGGCGGCGGCGGGGGCGGCGGCGGGGGCGGCGGCAGCAGGAACCTGATGCTGGGCCTCTGCCTAGGCTCGAAGGGTCGATCGGGTCCGAGGTCCCTGACCTTTAGGCCCGCGGCGGCAAGGATGTCGTCCCGGTTGCAGCCGGAGAAGCACTTCACGCCGACCCAGGAGTTCTTGCCTGGGAAGACGCTGAGCGATGGGTTGCGGTCACCGTGCTTGTGCCCGTGGGCATTCGGGCAGCGCAGAGCGCTCTTCTGACCGGCACGGGCGGCGGCGATGGCCTCGGGGAGGGTCTTCATTGAGCCACGCACTTCTGCTCATGCTTCTCAATGAACGCGAGGATGCTCTGAAGGTGGAACAGTCGGCAGCCTCGCTCCTTGTCAGGCTCCCGGATCGAGACAGTCCGGATCAGCCCTTGCGAGGCGATCTGGTAGAGGAACGACCGGGTGAGTCCGGTGTAGGTCTCAGCACCAGTCT
>JBEGWF010000182.1:0-23861 GCA_041177965.1 Verrucomicrobiota bacterium
AGGAGTGTACCCAGACCTGAAAATGCACTTCCGGGTTTGAGGGTGATATCGATCCAGAATTCCGGTCAGTGCTTCTGGGTCTTGAGGAAGTTCAGCACCTGTTCGGCCTGGTCGGAAGTGGAGCCCTTCGGGTCGACCCACACGCAGACACCGTCCTTGAAGAGGAAGGCCGACCGGCTGGCCATGCCCACCAGGTTCTTCACGCCGAAGGCTTCGGTGACGACCTTGTCCTTGTCGGCCAGGAGGGCGAACGGAAAGGACTGCTCTTCCTTGAACTGCTTCTGGCTGGACTCGCCGTCGGTGCTCACACCGAAGACGCGCACGCCCTTGGTCTGCAGCTGTGCCCAAGCGTCCCGCAGGGAGCACCCCTGCTTGGTGCAACCCGGGGTGCTGGCCTTGGGATAGAAGTACACGAGCAGGTAGCCCTGGGCCCCGGTCTTGGCCAGATCGACGGGCTTGCCGTCCTGATCGTTGCAGGTGACGGCCGGCACCTTGGCACCCACGGCCAGTTTTTCAGCGGCGTTGCCGAGGAAGGGAAAGAGGGAGAGGGACATGGCGACGAGGAGCGCTTTCACAGGGATCAATCTGCGTCATGGCCGCCGTCTGGCAACCCCGGACCTGGAAATGGCGGTCAAGCGGGTACCGGAGGGCAGGCGCGGGATCCCTCGCTTCCCGATTGAAGCCCTGTGCTCGACTGGAGCAGGTTCGTGTCATGTCTTCCTGGGAATGTGCGCGGCGTGCAGGGCGTCTGTGTCGGTGGATCGCGGGTGTTTCGATGGTGGCGGGGTTCCTCGTCCCGCTGGGCCTGATGGGGGCTTCGCTCTGGGAGACCGCCGAGGCCCGGTCGTTCCGCATCCCCGGCGATCCGGTCGAAGTGGCGGGGTTGGGCTGGTTTCGCGAGGAGCCGTCGGTGCTCAGGCGGTTGCCCTCGCGCATGAAGGACCGCGTCAGTCCGGCCGTCTGGGGGCTGGCTCAGCATCCCTCCGGAGGGCGGTTGCGCTTCCGTACCGATTCGCTCCGCCTGGGGCTGGTGGCCAAGAATCCGGACGCCTCGACCATGCACCACATGACCAGCGTCGGCCAAAACGGGTTCGATGTGTATGTGGATGGCGAGTATCGCGGCAGCGCCTGGCCCGAGGCGACGGGGTTGATCCGGAAGGAGTGGGCTCTGGGCGAGGAGCGGCGGATGCGCGAGGTCACGCTGTACCTGCCGCTCTACAAGGCGGTCACCGTCGAGCGGTTGGTGATCGAACCGGGGTCCATGCTCGCCGCGCCGAAGCCCGCGTCCCGGCCTCGGCCGGTGGTCTTCTACGGGTCGAGCATCACGCAGGGCGGCTGCGCCGAGAACCCGGGCCTGAGCTACACGGCCATCCTTGGCCGCTCGCTGAACCTCGATTTCGTCAATCTGGGCTTCAGCGGCGCGGGCCTGGGGGAACCGGCCGTGGCCGAGGCGGTCGCCGAGATCGAGGCCGAGGCCTATGTGCTCGATTATTGGGCCAATCCCTCCACCGAGGTGTATCGCGACACGCTGCCCGGCTTCGTGGACACGCTCCGCAAACGCCATCCGCGCACCCCGATCCTGATCACCGGCCCGTTCTGGTTCCCGGGCGAAGCCGCTTCGGCCTCGCTCCATGCCCAGCAGGAGGCCAAGCGGAAGATCGCCCGCGAATTCGTGGCGGCCCGCCGCAAGGCCGGTGACCGCGCCCTCGTGTTCGTCGACGGCCTCGACATGCTTTCCCGCTCCCAGGGCTCCGGTCTGGTGGACGGCGTGCATCCCAATTCGCTGGGGTTCCAGCATTGCGCCGACGGGCTGGAGCCCCACCTGCGGCGCGCCCTCCGCCTGCCGGCCCGGCGGCGTTGATCGTGATCCACAAAGTGCTTGAGCGGGGTCCGGCTCATGGCCTTTCATATCGGTGGATACCGATGCGTTCATCGAAGCCATCCGAGACTCCGATAGGTCCTGTGCGGGGCACCGCGCGCGGACCGGTTCCCGCGCTGATCCGCGCGGCAGGCGCTCTGGCCGACGGGAACCGGGTGCGCATCGTGCGCGCCCTGGCGTCCGGGGAGTTGTGCGTGTGCGAGCTGTGCTCGGTGCTCGATCTCACCCAGTCCACGTTGTCCACCCACCTCGGGGTGTTGCGCGATGCGGGGCTGACCCTTTCCCGCAGGCAGGGCAAGTGGAGCTATCACCGGCTGACTCCGTTGGGCAGCTCGCTCACCGAGGCCTTCTTCGGATGTTTCGTGTCGGCGCTGGCCGCCGATGCCCGACTCCGACGCGATCGACGGCATCTGGAACGGAGGCTGGCCCAGCGCGAAGCCGAGGACTGTTGTGGAGCGGCCGACAACCGGCCTGCGGCGGCCCGGTCGTCGGCGCGGATGCGGAAAGGGCGGTTGTGAGCCGACAGCCCCTCGAATCCGAGCCGTTCCCGTTGGGCGCCTGGTGTGCGGAGTTCCTGGGCACGTTCGGCATCGTCTTCGCGGGCACGGGGGCCATCGTGGCCAACGAGGTCTCGCACGGGGCGGTCACCCACCCGGGCATCGCGCTCACCTTCGGCCTGGTGGTGATGGTCCTCATCTACGGGTTCGGAGAGACCAGTGGGGCGCACTTCAACCCGGCGGTCACCGTCTCCCTGGCGGCGGCCCGCCGCTTCGAGTGGCGGGCGGTTCCCGCGTATCTGCTGGTCCAGTGTTTCGGCGCGTTGACGGCCAGTGGGCTCCTGCGCTGGCTCTTCCCCAAGGTCGTGAATCTGGGGGCCACGCAGCCCTCGGGATCCGATGCCCAGAGCCTCGTGTACGAGGCGATCCTGACCTTCTTCCTCATGCTGGTGATCCTGCAGGTCTCGATCGGGGCGAAAGAAAAGGGCATCACCGCCGGTCTGGCCATCGGGGCGACCGTGGGCTTGGAGGCGATGTTCGCGGGGCCGATTTGCGGAGCCTCCATGAATCCCGCACGTTCCCTCGGTCCGGCCTGGTTCGGCACGGGTCTCGGTTCGCTGTGGATCTACTGTCTGGGTCCGATGCTCGGGGCTCTTCTGGCTGTTCCGGTGCACCACCTCCTTCAAGGGCCCCTTGCGGGGTCGACCCGGCGCGAGCCATGAGTCTCGGGGTGTGGCAATACGGTCGTTGAAATGGGCTTGAACTAGGTCTCTCCGCAGTCTCCTCCCACTCCTGCCTCGCCATGAAACTCCTCGAATTCCGCGCCCTCCTCTCGCAGCACCCCGACGCGCTCCTGCGCTTCCAGCGTCCCGACGGATCGCTGCTGCCGATCCATGCGCATGTCTCCGAGGTGGCCCGGGTCGAGAAGCATTACATCGACTGCGGCGGGGTGCTGCGGGCCGATGCGTTCTGCCGCCTGCAGACCTGGGTGGCCGACGACGTCGAGCATCGGCTCACCGCGGGCAAGTTGCTGGCGATCTTCGACAAGGCCGGCCCGGTGCAGTTGCGCGACGATCTGGAGGTCGACGTGGAGCACGAGGTGGGGTTCGTCACCCAAATGCCGCTCGAATCGGCGGTCGCCCAAGGCGGTGAACTCCGGCTGTGCCTGGGCCTGCGCCACACCGACTGCCTGGCGCAGGACCGGTGTCAGCCCGCGGCCCCGGCAACCCAGGCCATCGGCTTTCGGATCCGGCCGCAGGCGCGATGAATTCCTCCCCCATGACCCTCCATCCCAACCAGCCATGAACCTTCCCCGCCAGACTCCGTTGATCCTCGTGCTGTGCACGGGCAACTCGTGCCGCAGCCACATGGCCGAGGGCATCCTCCGCGCCGCATCCGGAGGGCTTTTCCGGGTGGCCAGTGCCGGCAGCAGACCGGCCGGATACGTCCACCCGCTGTCCATCCGGGCGCTGGCCGAGATCGGCATCGACCTGAGCGGTCACACCTCGAAGCACATGGACCTGTTCCTCAATCAACCGGTGGAGACCGTGATCACGGTCTGCGGCAAGGCCGACCAGGTGTGCCCGGTGTATCCTGGCCAGGTGAACCGCTACCATTGGCCCTTCGACGATCCGGCCCATGCGACCGGGACCGAAGACGAACAGATGCAGGTGTTCCGTCGGGTGCGCGATGAGATCCGTCGCGTCTTCGAGGCCTACGCCCGCGGTCGCATCGATCAGGCCCATCATCGGTGACCCGGAGCCGGCGGGTTGAGTTCGTGGCCCGGTGTGGTTTGCTGGTCCCGGAACGATGAACCCGAACCCGCTGATCCGATGGTCGTTGCGTGAGCTCTCCACCGCCTTGCAGTCCGGAGAGTTGACCCCGACGCGGTTGACCGGAATCGCCCTCGAATCGGCCCGGCGTTCGGCGGCTGCGCGGGCGTTCCTCATGATCGACGAGGCGGGTGCCCAGACCCAGGCCCAGGCCTTGGAGGGCACCGGTCCCGGGGGGCCGCTCTGGGGTTTGCCGGTGTCGGTGAAGGATCTCTTCGATGTCCGTGGCCTGCCCACGACCTGCGGGTCGCCCTTCTACGCCGGCACGCGTCCGGTGCCCCAGGACGACTGTCCTTACGTTGCCGATTGGCGCGCCCAAGGGACCGTGTTGGTGGGCAAGACGAACCTCAACGAGTTCGCCTATGGCATCACCGGCGAGAACCGCTGGTACGGCGATGTCACCCAGCCGGGGCATCCCGATCGGTTGACGGGTGGATCGAGTTCCGGGGCCGCGGCCAGTGTGCTCATGGGAGCGGCGGGCATCGGTCTGGGCACCGACACCGGAGGATCGCTGCGGGCTCCGGCGGCGCTGTGCGGTCTGGTGTCCTACCGGGCGACGCTCGGCAGTGAAGACGCCGCCGGCAGTTTCCCCTTGGCCCATGCCTTCGACACGCTGGGTTGGTTGCAGCGCAGTCTGGGCGATCTGGCTTGGGTGGCCCGGAACCTTCGCCCCGAAATCCCGTCGACGGCCCTGTCCCGGGCGCCTCGCGTCGGCGTGGTGAGGGGCGATTGGCTGGCTCCGGCCGAGCCCGAGGTGCTGGCCGGGATGGAGCGTTTCGTGGAGGCCCTGAAGGCGGGTGGAGCCGGTGTGGATTCGGTCGAGGGCGTGGGTTGGGAGCGTGCGGTGGACTGCTTCGTGCCCATCCAGGCCCATGAAGCCCACGGCACCCATGCGCGGTACCTGACCGACCATGCCGGGGCCTACGATCCGGCCATCCTGCCGCGGCTCGAACTGGGGCGGGGGATCTCCGCCGGGCGCCATGCCGAACTGCTGGCCGAGCGCGACGCGTTTCGGCGGGGGTTCGACCTGTTGTTCCAGCGCTTCGATGTGCTCATCGCGCCGGCCAGTGCGATGCGCGTCCTCAAGGCCGGCGCCGACCATGCCGGCACCCGCCCGCGCATGATCCGTCTGACCGCTCCGGCCAGCCTGGGCGGGTTGCCCGTGGTGACCGTGCCTTGGATCGAGGGCGGCGAACCGGGCCTCGGTTTCCAGTGCATGGGTGCCCCGGGAGCCGATGGGTTGCTGTGGTCCTTCGCCGAGTGGTTGGCCGACCGCGGGCATCCGGAGATTCCCTGAGCGACCGGCCGGCTCCGGGGATCGTTCTCCCGTCCGGAGTTTTGCGTTTTTCATTTTCGATTTCGGGGCACACTGCCCCCGCCTCTATGAGCAACGCGTCCGCCCACAAGATCTCCAAGAAGTTCGCCGCCTACCCGCGGCTCAATCCCTTCGCCATCGGCAAGAGCATCTCCGCCGCCGACCTGATCGATCAGTCGATGCTGGCCTACAACGGTGGCCGACTCCGCGAGGCGGCCCAGCTGCTCGCCAAGAAGATGCTGCCCGACGACGGGTTCATCGGCCTGTCGCTCACCGGCGCCCTGACCCCGGCCGGCCTGGGCAAGAGCTGCCTCATCCCGTTGATGAAGGGCGGGTATGTGGACTGGATCATTTCGACGGGTGCCAACCTGTACCACGATCTGCACTTCGGCCTCGACATGCACCTGCACAGCGGCACGCCGTTCCTCGACGATGTCGAACTGCACGAAGAGGGCGTCATCCGCATCTACGACGTGCTGTTCGACTACAACGTGCTGCTCGACACCGACGCCTTCGTGCGCGAGGTCATCCAGGGGTCGGAGTTCCAGCGCGCGATGGGTACCGACGAGTTCCATCACCTGCTCGGCAAGTACGTGCACGCCCGCCAGAAGAAGCTGGGCATCCGCGACAGTTCCATCCTGGCCACGGCCTACGAGTGTGGCATCCCCATCTTCACCAGCAGCCCGGGCGACAGCTCCATCGGCATGAACGTGGCGGCCATGTCGTTGCGCGGATCGCAGTTGCTGCCCGACGTGAACCGCGATGTGAATCAGACCGCGGGCATCGTGTACCACGCCAAGAGCACCGGCCACACCAGCAGCGTGTTCATTTTGGGTGGCGGCAGCCCGAAGAACTTCATGCTCCAGACCGAGCCCCAGATCCAGGAGGTCATGGGCATCCAGGAGAAGGGGCACGATTACTTTCTCCAGTGCACGGATGCGCGTCCCGACACCGGCGGTCTCAGCGGCGCCACGCCGGCCGAGGCGGTCAGCTGGGGCAAGGTCGATCCCGACAAGCTGCCCGATTCGGTGGTGTGCTACACCGACAGCACCATCGCCCTGCCGTTGCTCACGGCCTACGTCACGGCACGGGTCAAGCCCCGCAAGCTCAAGCGTCTCTACGACCACCGCGACGCGATCCTCGACAAGGTGCGCTCGAAGTACCTGAAGATCGGCACCGTCGACAAGGTGCTCACCAGCCGCAAGGTGGCCAAGCGCTCCAGTTCGGTTGGCCTCAAGAAGAAGTAGGATCCAGCCCCGGCGGTGGGAGCCGTTGAGGTTCCCGCCGCCGATCTGCGGTTGGCGGCCGGGTTCGGGTCCGGTTCAATCGGGCTCATGATCTCCCTGCGATGGTGTCGATTGCTGCTGGCCCTGGTGGTCATCGGGCGGGCCTTGGGGGCGTCACCCGTGGCGGTACGTCCCAACATCCTGTTCCTCTTCGCCGACGATCAGCGGGCCGACACGATCGGTGCCTGGGGCAATCCCCACATCCGCACGCCGCATCTGGACCGTCTGGTGGCGCGGGGGGTCAGTTTCCGGGGCAACTACTGCTTCGGTGGCAACAGCGGTGCGGTGTGCGTCCCCAGTCGGGCGATGCTCATGAGCGGTCGGACGTGGTTCGGCCTGCCGCACACGCTGCAGGGCGCGACCACCTTTCCTGAACACCTGCGACGCCAGGGCTACGAGACCTTCGCCACCGGCAAGTGGCACAACGGCGAGGCGTCATTCCTGCGCAGCTTCGAGCGTGGGCGTTCCATCCACTTCGGTGGCATGGACGATCACACGCGGACCGCCGTCCAAGACCTCCAACCGGACGGAACATTCACCCGCCGCCAGCCGGCGCCGAAGTTCTCCAGCGAGCAGTTCGCCGATGAGGTGATCGAATTCCTCAAGCGCCCGGCCGGGGATCGACCCTTCCTGGCCTATGTGGCCTTCACCGCGCCCCATGACCCCCGCAATCCTCCCGAAGCGTGGCGCGTCTCCGATCCGGCCAAGCGCCCGCCGCTGCCGCGCAACTACCTCCCGCAGCATCCCTTCGACAACGGGGAGCTGGTCCTGCGCGACGAGAACCTGCTGCCCTGGCCGCGCCCGCCGGAAGGAGTGCGGGATCAACTCGGCGAATACCACGGCCTGATCGAGCACCTCGATTCGCAGATCGGCCGGGTTCTGGACGCGCTGGCCCGATCGCCCCAGGCGACCAACACGGTCATCGTCTACACCGCCGACCACGGGCTCGCTCTGGGCAGTCATGGCCTGCTGGGCAAACAGAACGTGTACGAGCACAGCATGCGCTGCCCGCTGATCATCGCCGGCCCCGGGATCCCCGCCGGCAAGGCGACTACGGCCTTCACCTACCTCTTCGATCTGTTCCCCACGCTGTGCGGTCTTACCGGATCGCCGGTGCCGCCGGGGTTGGCCGGTTCCGATCTCCGGCCGCTGTGGACGGGGGAGGCCACGCGTGTTCGGGACTCGGTCTTCCTCCCGTACCAGGGGCTCATGCGGGCTGTGCGCGATGAACGCTGGAAGCTCATCTGCTACCCGCCGGTGAACCATCGGCAATTGTTCGACCTGCTCCACGATCCCGATGAACGGGTGGACGTGTCCGGCGATCCCGGCAATGCGCCCGTCGTAGCTCGACTCCTCGCCACGATGGCCGATTGGCAGGCGCGGGTCGGCGACACCCAGCCGCTCACCGTCCCGAATCCCAAGCCCCTGATGCGCGACCTCACCGGTCAGCCTCGGAAGCCCGACGACTGGCAGCCCCGTTGGATCGTCGAGAAGTACTTCTGAGGCCGGGATGGACGGAAAATCCCCAGAGCCCGGGAGGTTTTCGTGGACTTGCCGAGGGGCCGGCCGCGCAGCACCGTTGACCTGTGACTCTTGAAGATTCCCTGGGAGACATCCTCCGCAAGGCCCGCACGTCGACGCACACCGAGGTGACCGCCGCCGCCCAGGCGGCCGGGCTTTCCACCGCGGACTACGAGCGCATGGAGGAGACCGGCAAACCCGCCGCCGGTTGCCGCTTCGCCGAACTCGGGGCCCGGCTGACCCTCGATGGTGCCAAGTTGAAGCGGATCGCCGAGGGCTGGTTGCCGAAGCCGGTGGCGACCTCCGGATGGTGTGAACTGCGCGTGGTGACCACCGAGGGCGAGGGCATGGCCGTCCATGCCTACGTGGTCTGGGACGAAGTCACGCGCGAGGCCGCCGTCTTCGACACCGGATTCGATGCCGCCCCGCTGCTGGCGTTGATCGACGAGAACGGCCTGCAGCTCAGACACATCTTCATCACGCATTCGCATGGCGACCATCTCGCCGGCCTCGCGGGCCTGAGGGCGCGCTTCCCCAAGGCCCGCATCCACACCAATTCCAAGAACGCCCCGGTGGAGCAGCGCATCCGCGCCAACGACTTCATCATGCTGGGCAGCCTGCGGATCACCAATCGCGACACTCCCGGTCACGCCGAGGACGGGGTCACCTACATCGTGGGCAACTGGCCCGAGGACGCCCCGCATGTGGCCATCGTGGGGGACGCGCTCTTCGCCGGGTCCATGGGCGGCGCCCGCGACCAGCTCGAATTGGCCCGGTCCAAGGTCCGTGAACAGATCTTCTCCCTGCCGGCCGAGACGCTGGTCTGTCCGGGCCACGGTCCGCTGACGACCGTGGAGCAGGAGAAAGCCAACAACCCCTGGTTCCCATGAATGCGCTCGAAGGCCGGAATCCGAAACGTCGGCGGGTGACCGCGTGGACCACCCTGTGGGTCCTGTCGGTGTCGGCGGCGTTCCACCCCGTGTTGGCGCAGGGGACACCGGCCGCCGCGTCGAAACTCTCGGAAACGAAGGTATCGACCCCGGTCTCGCCGTCGGTCGCATCGGAGGCCAAGGCGGCGGCGGCTCCGACGGCCTCCCGGCCCATCCTTCTGGTGCGTCCCTCCGCGGTCCCGCTGGGAGACAATTCGGTCCTCACGGTCAGTCCTCAGGAGGCCCGCCAGGAATTGCAGGGCATCGAAAACGGGGTGTTCCGTCGCTCCCTGGCCGAGCCCAAGGTGCTGACGGTGCCGGAACAGGGCGGGTGGGTCCGTGGTTTCTTCAAGGAGCCCAAGGCCTCCAAACTGTGGTCGTTCTTCAATCCCAAGGCGCCCGTCGACACGGAGACCGACCTGATGCGCTCGGCCCGGATCTTCGGGATCCGAGGCGACGCCCCCTTGCCCACCTCCATGCAGGATCCGATCCAGATCGAACCGGTGGGCATCCGTTTCTGGCAGATCAACAAGTAGTCGCCGGATCGCGGCGAAAACCGCAGTCCCGCCGTTGATTTCCCTCCCGGCGTCCCGACATTGCCGCGGATGTCTCCTGCGACCCACGAATCGGATCCCAGCGTCCCTGCGACGCTGACGGCCGCGTCCCGGAGGCAGGCCATGGAATGGGGCCTTGTCCTCATCAGTCAGGGGATTCCGGCGGTCATCGAACGCGAGGATCGCCTCGATCGTCCCGATCGTCCTGATCCGGACCCGCAGAACCAAGGCCGTCTCTCGCGATCCGAACGCGGTCGGCCGCGAACCTGGCGTCTGCGCGTGGAGCCCGAGGTTCTGGAACGGGCCCGGCAGGTGATCCGTGAATACCGGCACGAGAACCGTCGATTCGAATGGCAGCGTGCGGCGGCCTCCGAAGCCGACCGCGACCGGTCCCTGTCCTGGAACCCGGCGGTGCTGCTGTGGGTCGTCGTCCTGTGCCTGCTGCATGCCCTGTTGTCCCCGGCCCTCCGGTCCGCCGCCTGGGTCGATGTCGGGTCGGTGCGGCAGGGAGGGCAGTGGTGGCGTCTCTTCACGGCCACCTGGCTCCATGCCGATGTGGCCCACCTCGCTTCGAACGTCGGAACGGGCGCCCTCACGTTGGGACTGGCGATGGGTCGCCATGGCCCCGGCACCGCGCTCTGCCTCAGCCTGATGGCCGGTGCCGCCGCCAACATCCCCGGAATGCTGTTGCGGGAACCCACCGCTCGGGCCCTCGGCGCCTCGGGCGTGGTGATGGCCTCCCTGGGTCTGCTGGCCGGTCACGCCGTGATCTGGTGGCGCCTCAGCCGGTACGCCTCGAAGCCGGTATGGATCAGTCTGGGAGCCGCCGGTTTCCTGTTCCTGAGCCTCGGGGTCGATCCCGCCTCGGACGTGCTGGCCCATGCCGGCGGTTTCGTCGGAGGCATCCTCCTGGGGGCGCTGGCCGCCTGGTTCCGATGGGGACGTTTCGAGAAGCTCTGGGCGCTGGCCTTCGCCGTGTTGGCGCTGGGCCCATGGCTTTGGCCTTGGCTATTGGCCGGGTTTCGGCCCATCCGCTGATGGCCTCAGGCCCGGGGCGGGGACAGCGGGGTCAGGCGGCCTTCCCGGTCCACCGAATAGTCGATGCCCCGCCAGTGGACGGTGTCGCCGGCCAGCGCCGCGACCCAGACGGCGGCCCCCAGCAGGTCCTTGGCGATGGCCATGCCGAAGACGAACGGATCGCCATGCCGGGTGCGACCGGGCAGGGCCGACAACCGCCAGGCCAGCCCGTGCGCCAGGACACAGCGGGCGATGATCATCGCAAGGAACAGCCCCAGCCAGGGACCACGGGTCTGGGGTGGCACCGCCGGATGCACCCAGAACACGAGGGCGGCCAGCGCATTCCAGAGGGTGGTGTTGGCCAGGATGCTGGCCGCATAGGGAGCGGGTCGGCAGACGCGGATGGTCCGGTTCCATCGCACCTGGTGGGTCCAGATGGCCTGCCAACCGGTCGGCGCATCGAGGCATTCGACCACCACCGGACAGAGTTCGATGCGTCCACCGGCCTTGGCGATGCGGTGGCCCAACTGGAAATCATCGGCCAGATGGTCGGCCACGGCCCGGAAACCCCCGATGCCCCGGAGCGCTGATCGGCGCATCAGCATCGAGGCACCGAGTGCGAAGTCCATCGGGGCCAGCGTCCGCGACTGCAGCACCTGGCTCCAGAAGTCGGCGTTGACCGCGGTCGCCTCCCATTCCATGGCGGTGTTCGTGGGATTGGCCGACCGGTAGAAGCAATGGACCAGGGCCACGCCGGGATCCTCCAGCGGCAGCACCATCTGGGACAGCAGGTCCGCCGGGGCCAGCACGTCGGCATCGCTCACCAGCACCAGGTCCTGGGTGATCAGGGTCTCGGCCTGCGCCAGTTTGGAGACCTTGGCGTTGACCCCCATCCGCTCCGGGAACACCAGCAGCCGGGCCTCGCGATCGGGATGCTCCGCGATCAGTCGCCGGACCAATGGCACGACCGGATCGGCCTCGTCGGCCACCACGAAGAGGAACTGCATCGGCCCCCCGTAATCCTGGGAGAGCCAGCTGCGCAGGCAACGTTCCGAGTGTTCCTGGTCGAGACCCTTCAGCGGCTTGAGCAGGGTGATGCCCGGGGCGAACCCGGTCTTTGGCCTGCGCCGGTGCAGGGGGAAGCGCCACGCCGCGAGGAACTGCCAGGTCACGATGCCGAAGCTCAGCAGCCCCAGCAGGGAGGGGATCCCGAGGGTCAGCGCGTGGGGCAGGGGCATCATGGGGGCTCCGTCGGGTCGGGATCGGTGGTGACGTCTCAGCGGGCCGCGCTGCCCACCGCGTCACTCCAGCGGCCGCCGCCCAGGCGCTCTGTCAGGCCATCGACCAGCTCGCGCACCAGGCCGGGCCCCTCGTACACCAGGCCGGAATACACCTGGATGAGCGAGGCCCCCGCCGTGACCTTCTCCCAGGCGTCGGCCGCCGTGAAGACGCCACCCACGCCGATGATGGGCACGGCACCCCGCGTTTGCCGGTGGAGGTGACGCACCACCTCGGTGCTGCGGGAGGTCAGCGGCCGGCCGCTGAGACCTCCGGCCTCGCGGTAGGTTTTCTGGGCCAGATGGTCCTGTCGGGTCGGCCGCGTGATCGTGGTGTTCGTGGCGACCAGTCCGGACAGTCGACGGGGAGCCACCAGGCTGACGATCTCATCCAGCGCGTCGAACGACAGGTCCGGGGCCACCTTGACGAGGATCGGTTTGGGGGGTTCACCCTGGGCCAGTTCGTCATTCACCGCCTGCATCGCCGCCAGGATGTCGTCCAGCGCCGACTTGTCCTGCAGCTGCCGCAGGTTGGGCGTGTTCGGCGAACTCACATTGACCACGAAGAAGTCGGCCAGAGCCCACAGGGTCCGGAACGACTGGGCGTATTCGGACGGAGCCTCCTCCAGCGGGGTGATCTTGGACTTGCCGAGGTTGATGCCCACCGGATGGGCAGGCCACAGGCCTTCGTTCCGCCAGGCCCTCAGCCGCTCGGCCAGTGCGGCCGCTCCGCCGTTGTTGAACCCCATGCGGTTGACCAGCGCCCCGTCCGGGACGCAGCGGAACATGCGGGGCTTCGGGTTGCCCGGTTGTGCATGTCCGGTGACGCCCCCGAGCTCGCTGAATCCGAACCCGATGGCCTCCCACATCGGCACGGCCACGGCCTGCTTGTCCATGCCGGCGGCGAGTCCCACGGGGTTGGGGAAACTCAGTCCCATGGCCTGCACCGGGAGCGGAGCCGTCTCGAAGAGCGCCTGCGCGAGTTTGCGGGATCCGGTGCAACGGCTGGCCCGCGCCAGGAACGCGAGGGTCCGGTCATGGACCGTCTCGGAGTCCTGGGCGAAGAGGAACGGTCGGGCGACGTTGCGATACAGCCAGCTCATGTGGCGGGCAGACTGACCGGAACGGGCCCTTCCGGGCAAATGGGGTTTCCCGCAAGGGAACCCGTGTGCCGACCCCGGAAAAAGCCGCTTCCTTGCCGGCCCTCGGATTGGCAGCGTCGGGGCCGCGGACCGAGGCCCGCGTCGTCCTGCGATTCCGATGTCCACCCCTTCCACCGCCACCCCTTCGCCCCGACCGGTCCAAGGCGCGGGCCTGATCCGATCGCTGCCTCTGGGCCGCAAGCTCCATCCGCTGCTCGGCTGGATCAACGGCACCGCGGGACTGGTGTCCGTGCCCTTCGGCGCGGGCCGTCTGGCCCATCCGGCTTCGTGGACCAAGGCCGTCGCCACGTTGCTGGTGGTCGGAGAGCACCTGTTGCCCGAATTCGATCTCATCGCCCCGATCCTGCGGTCCCTGAAACAGGGCACCATCGTCGATGTGGGGGCCAACATCGGGTATTTTCCGCTGCTCATCCGCCGCGAGAGTCCGTTGCCCATCCTCGGTTTCGAGCCTCAACCCTTCCTGCACGAACTGGCATCGACCAGCGTGGCCGACAGTCGTCTGAACGATGTCGAACTGCGCCGATCGGCCTGTGGCGACGCCCCGGGCGAGGTGCTGTTCCAGAGCGGCCCGAACGGCAACATCGTGTCGGCCACCGAGGCGGCCGCGGCGACGGCCGAACACGAGTCCGCGGCCGCCTCGGATCTCGACACGGCCGCGCAGACGACCCTCAAGCGCCGGCCCATCATCCCGGTGCCGGTGGTCACGCTCGACAACGAGTTGGCCCACACCCGGGTGTCGCTCATGAAGATCGACTGCGAGGGGTATGAATTGAAGATCCTGCAGGGAGCCCGCGAGGTCCTCCGTCGCGACCGCCCGGTGCTGCTCATCGAGGTGCATCCGCAGTTCCTGCCGCAGTTCGGTGGCAGCGTCCGTCAGGTAGTCGACCACCTCTCGCCCATGTACGACCTCGAAGCCTGGGACTTCAGTCCGGATCGCGGATCGCTGGGCCTCTTCCGCAGCCTGTCCCGGTATGCTCCCGACCGTGGCCGACGGTTCCCGGACATGGAATCGATGATCACCGCCGCGGCCACGCCGCCCTTGCCCACCCAACTCTACCTGCTCGGGCGGCCCAAGGCCTGAGCCCGATCCAGCGCATCCGGTCCGAAACCGCAACCGAAACCGATCCCCGCATGGGAGCCTTCCTTCGCCAGTTGTGGCCATTCATCGCCCCCCATCGCGGACGGCTGTTGGCCGGAGCCCTGTCGGGTCTGATCTACGCGCTGGGAGGCACCCTGTTGCTGCTGGCGGTGAAGCTGGTCCTGGAGGCCATCTTCCCCACCGAAGGGGCACGGGATCTCGCTCAATCGCTCGGAAAACTCCCGGCCCTGCTCCGTGATCCGCTGATGGCGGCCATGGAATCCCTGCGCAGCCGGGTCGATTCGGGATCGCTGCCCTGGATCATCGCCAGCGTTCCGCTGGCCATGGTTCTCCGCGGCGGGGGTGCCTACCTCAGCCTCTACTGCATGACCTGGGTGGGCACGGCGACGATCCATGATCTGAGGGTCCGGATCTTCGACCATCTGGAGCGGCTGTCGCTGGATTACTTCACCACCGCCCGGACGGGGGATCTCCAATCCCGCCTGATGAACGACACCCAGGCGATCCAGCAGTGCATCGCCCAGGGCTTCTCCACCATCGCCCGTGAACCGGCGACCGTGGTCGGCATCCTGATTTTCCTCTTCTCGATGCAGACCCGACTCACCCTGGTGGCGCTGGTCGTGTTCCCGCTGGTGGTGGTTCCGGTGGTGGTCTACGGCCGCAAGGTGCGGCGTTCCTGGAAGGCGGCCCAGACGCACACGGCCGAATTGAGCGACCTCATGCAGGAGGCCTTCACGGGCATCCGGGTGGTCAAGGCCTTCAATCTGGAGTCCACCATGACCGAGCGTTTCGGCGCCACCTCACGGCGCATCACGGGTCAGTTCATGCGGTTCGTGCGCGGGAGCGAGATCCCGGGTCCGGTGATCGAGACGTTCGGGGCCGTGGGTGTCAGCCTCATGCTGTTCTATGTGCTGCGACTGCCCGCCGGCCAACGGCCCAGCTCGGGCGACTTCACCTCGTTCGTCGGGTCGCTGTTCATGCTCTATCAGCCCATCAAGAACCTGAGCCGGCTGTGGAGCCAACTGGAGCAGGGGCGTGCCGCGGGCGAGCGGTTGTTCCCGATCCTGGCGACGGCGAGTTCCGTCGTGGAACCGTCCCGACCCCGGCCGCTCCGGGCCCAGGGCGCGACCGTGTCCTTCGAAGAGGTGGGTTTTCGATACGGCGACCGGCCGGTGCTCGATGCGTTTTCGCTGACCATGCCCGCCGGGTCCCTCGTGGCCCTGGTGGGCGAGAGCGGTTCGGGCAAGACCACCGTTGCCAACCTGTTGCTGCGCTTCTACGACCCCGAGCGTGGACGCATCCGGATTGGCGGGGTCGATCTCCGCGAGGTGGTCTCGTCGGATCTCCACGATCAGATGGCCGTCGTCGGTCAGGACACGATGCTCTTCAACGACACCATCCGGGCCAACATCCGCATGGGGCGTCCCGGGGCGACCGATGCCGAGATCGAGGCCGCCGCCCGGGCCGCCCATGCCGAGGGGTTCATCCGCGAAAAGCCCCTGGGCTACGACACGATGGTCGGAGAGCGCGGCAATGCCCTGTCGGGCGGACAACGCCAGCGCATCGCCATCGCCCGGGCGATCCTGCGCGATGCGCCCATCCTCATCCTCGACGAGGCGACCAGCGCGCTCGATGCCGAGTCGGAGCGGGCCGTGCAGGCCGCCCTCGAGACGCTCATGACCGGGCGGACCACGCTGTGCATCGCCCACCGGTTGTCCACGATCCAGCGGGCCGATGTCATCGTGGCCATGGAGGCCGGCCGGATCCTCGAGCAGGGGACCCATGCGGAACTGCTGGCGCGGGGTGGACTGTATGCCCGTTTGCACACCTTGCAGTCGGGCGGTCATTGAACCCGCGAACGGATCGGGTGGACCGATGCTGCCGCATCGGCCCCGATGCCCCCACGGACCACCCGGGGTTCAGCGCCGCCACCAGCTTCGGCCCGACGACGGAGCCGCACCCGAGGCCTGGGCCTCCGCCGCCGGTGCGGCCGCCGGTTCGGGATTGCGCCCGGTGAGTTGGCGGACCAGCAGCTGACTGCGTGCGGCCGTCATGGCCATGATGAACTCGTCGTAGCTGGCGAAACGCTCACCGGGGTGCTTGGCCATGGCCTTCGACAGCGCGTCGCTGGTGGGCCGGCTGACCGCCGGGTTGACCTCGCAGGCCGGCCGCAGCGGGAGGGCCAGATGGGCCGCGACCACATCCTCCACGGTCGGGGCCTCGAAGGGCACATGACCGGTCAGGGCGTGGTAGAGGGTGCCGGCCAGGCTGTAGATGTCGCAGAGGAACGTGTCGCCCTCCTGTCGGACCCGCTCCGGGGCGATGTAGTAGGGGGTGCCGAAGATCGGGGCGTAGGCGTCGGTGTCGGCGTCGGCCTTCTTGGCCAGACCGAAGTCGACCACCTTGGGTTCACCATCGGATCCGAACAGGATGTTTCCCGGCTTGATGTCGAGATGGAGCAGGCCCCGTTTCAGGGCCGCCTGAAGGGCTCCGGCCACCTTGATCCCGATGTCGAGCACGTCGAGCTCGGGCAGGGTCTTCTCCGACTCGATGCGGCTGTCGAGACTCCCCGCGTCGGCGATCTCCATCGCCAGGAAACGCAGGCCTTCGTGATAGTCGAAGGTGTAGATGTGGATGATGTTGGTGTGGTTGAGCTGGGCGCAGGCCCGGGCCTCGACCGCGAAATTGTTCACGGCCGCCGGATCCTCCGCGAGCTCCTGCTTCATCAGCTTGACGGCCACCTCGCGACCGAGGGCGGTGTCCCAGGCCCGGTACACGGTGCCCATGCCGCCGGAGGCGATCTCCGAGCGCAGTTCGTACTGCCGCAGCATCATGGGCATCATCACCGTGGCCTGGCACTTGGTGCAGGTCATCTTGTCCAGCGGCGCGAGGTCGCCCGGGATGAACTGCTTGGCCCCGCACGCCGGGCAGGAGACCATCTTGAGTGCCTTTTTCTGGGAAGCCGTTTGCTCCATGAGTCGCGTCAGAAGTCTATGCCCCGCCGGCCCCGGAACAAGGGCGGCGAGGACTTTTCGGATCGGAGGCGGATCCGTCGGACACCGTCGGGCCTTGGCGGCCCCGGCGGTCACTTCTTGGGATCGAGGTTCGCGGCCAGATCAACCTCGGTGATCGTGGATTCCACGCCGCCAGCCGGAACCTCCATCTGCGCCAGCCAGAGCAGGGCGTTGAGAAGGATCTTCCGCTGGTTCGGGTCGCCCCAGTTCTTGTGGGTGTGGCCGCCGGTGAAGCCCATCCCGCGACCGCCGTCGATGCGCTCGTGCACCCACATCATGGCCTCGCGTCGGCCCGAGGCGGCGACGATGTGGGCATAGGGTCCCGGCGGGTGGACGTAGGGGCCCTTGCGGACGGCGTCGGAAGGGGCGTCTTCAAGCAACCACGTGACGGGGCGAGCATTGTCCGACCAGCGCATGTTGACGTACCATTCATCGCGGGTGGAGAAGGGTTTCACGCCGCGGCTGACGGGATGATTGGGAAAGGTGGTGAACTTCGGGGTCCACATGGGGTTGATGCTGAACTGGTGCTCGTAGTACCCGCCGATCCAGCGGAGCATGGCGTCGCCGGGGTCGCCGGCGGGCACTTCGACACCGTAGTGGGCGAATCCGAGTCCGGCCCCGCGTGACGACAACCGATCGATGAACGCCATGCGCTCGGGCTTGATGGCCGGGTGACCGCCACCGCCATCGGCGTAGATGAGCAGCGCATCCACCCGTTCCAGGGCCGCATTGTCATCGACCGTCTTGCCGCCTTCGACCTTGGTGGGCCAGCCGTTGGAATACACCTGCACTTCCAGGTTCGGCACTCCGGACAGCGCCTTCTGGAACAGCAGGCACCCGGCCCGGAACTCATGCATGCCGGCGGGATGGCTGGGGCGACCGGCGATGAGGGCGATGCGTCGGGTCTTCGGGTTGTCCTTGGCCAGGAGTGCGGTCGCTGGCGTCAGCAGCAGGGCCAACAGCGCGGCGATGGCGGCGGGCAGGAATCGATTCATGGGTGGGTCGTAGGGTTTTCCGGTGGCCGTGTCCGGTCAAGGCGTTGTCCGGAGCGCTCTTCTCCGAACCTCGGTCGCAAGTGTCCGCCAATCTTCCGCAACCGGCCGGCAGCGCCAGGGAAATCCGTCTGTCTACCTTGTGCGCCGATGAAGTTCATGTTCCGACGGAGCCTGCTGCCGGGGATCGCGCTGTTGGCCTCGGTCCAGGCCCTGTCGACCGTTGCTGCCGATGCGTTTCCCGAGGTGGCGGGCACCCTGCCCAAGGTGACCATCCAGGGAGAGTCCGACGCCGACAACGTGGTCACCCATCCGTTCCCCGCCGAAGTCGAGGGGACCAAGGTGTATTCGGGCAAGAAGGTCACCATCCTCGATTTCGACGCGCTGCCCCAGATCCAGAGCGACAACTACCGTCAGGCGTTCTCGCAGATCCCCGGTCTGATGGTCAGTGAACTGCCCAATGCCAGCCTGCTCAGCCTCGGATATCGGGGCATCGGAGACCCGCACGAGTCGCAGAACCTGCTGGTGCTCAAGGACGGCATGCCCTTCGTGGTCGATCTGTACGGCTACCCCACCGTGTACTATGCCCCTCCCTTCGAGTCGGTGGACCGCCTGGAGTTCATCCGCGGTGGCGCGTCGCTCATGTACGGCCCGCAGCCTTCGGGCGCATTGAACTATGTGACCCATCAACCCCGCCGGGATCGGCCCTTCGGCTTGCGCACCCAACACATCCTGGGCAGCTACGGGCTCTACACCACCCACACCCTCATCGATGGCACCGATGGCAAACTCGGGTATCTGGTGTCCTTCGACCACCGGCAGGGCGACAGCTTCCGTCGGCAGAATGGCGACTTCGAGATCAACAGCGGTTCCATCCGCCTGGTGTATGACGCCACGGCCGAGACGCGCTGGACCTTCGACATGGATGCGACGGCCTCGGACAGCGGGGAGCCCGGCGGCCTCACGCTCAAGACGGGGGCGGGCCTGTTGAACTACCGGGATGACCGTCGGGCCACCCAGAACCTCCACGACCGTGTGCGCATCGAGCGCTACATCCCCAGCGTGGGTCTGGAGCATCGGTGGAGCGATGCGACCTTGATGACCGCGCGCGCCTGGGGCGGTACCTACGAACGCCAATCGTTGCGCCAGCGCAATTCGGGCGGCAGCGCCTTCGGCAACACCGCCAACCTGATCGACTCCAACACCATCAACACCCACCGCTATGCGACCTTCGGGGCCGAGACGCGGGTGCGTCACGAGTGGCAGGCGTGGAACAACGACCACACCCTGGTGGGCGGCGTATCGACCTATGCGTCGGATGCCCCCTTCGAGGTCGATCGCGGTGCCAGCGCCGCGGCGGAGACCGGGACTCCCCGGCAGCGGTCCCAGCGCGAGACGGCCGCGGGCAGTGTCTTCGCCGAGAATGTCTTCCGCTTCGGTCGCCTGAGCGTCACCCCGGGATTCCGGGTGGAGAACATCCACCAATCCATCCGCGAGACCCTGAACCTGGACAAGACCACCTCGCCCCTCCTGCGGGACAGTGGTCTCGATACCGTGCCGCTGGGCGCGCTGGGCGCGGCATACACCCTCGGCACGGCCGTCGAGCTCTATGCGAACCTCAGTCAGGGATACAAGGCCAAGACCTATGGCGATGCCGTGCCGCTGGGCAACAACACCGCGGTGAGCAGCACCCTGGAACCCGGGCATACCTGGACGGCCGAAGCCGGTGTGCGCGGACGTCCCGGCGACCATTGGAACTACGACCTCAGCGCCTTCCGCATCGACTACGACGACCGTTTTGGAGCGGTGACCGCTGGTGGGATCACACGCTTCGAGAATGTCGGGCGTTCGGTCAATCAGGGGGTCGACGCGGCCACGGAACTCGATCTCATCGGTCTGTCCGACCGTCTCCGAGGCAGCGAGACGGGAAAGACCTGGGGAGCCTTGAGCGTTTATGGCAACGTGTCGTGGTTGGATGCCCAGTTCGTCTCCGGTCCGCTCCACGGATCGATTCCGCAATACGCCCCCGACCACATCATCCGCACCGGCCTGATCTACCGCCTGGGCCGGCGGGTGAAGGTGGCCTGGTTGGGCACCTTCGTGGACAACCACTTCGCCAACGACAACAACACGGCCGACTTCCGCATCCCCGGCTACACCGTGTGGGACCTCACCGCCGAGTGGGAGTTCTGGCCCGATCGGGCCCGCTTGTTCGGGGGTCTGAACAATGCCTTCGACCGCCAATACTGGTCGCGCATCCGGGCCAACGGCATCGATCCGGCGGTGGGCCGCAACGTTTACGCCGGCCTGTCGTTGCAGTTTTGAATCCAACGCCTGTCGGCGTCGGTGTTCCACCGTTGCCGCCGGGGTCAGCGCGCGAGGAATGCCTCGGGGGTCCGGGCCACCCGGGTTCCGGCGCTGAGCAAACGCTGGTCATGGGTGAGAAGCGGGATCTCCAGTTTTCTGGCCACCACGAGGTACTCCGCATCGTAGGCACTGACGCCGGATCGGGCGCATTCCTCCAGCACCTCGTCGGAGGAAACAGGGAACTGAAGAGAGCCGATGACGGTTTCCGCCTCGGTCATTTTCAGCAGAGCCTCGGCCAGCGGAAGCCGGTTCACCCGCATTTGGGTGGCCAGGACGTTCCGCAATTCCGATCGCCACAACAGTGGTGCGGCCCACGCAGGATCCCGCAGGAACACGGCTTCCGCCGTCCGGGTCCGAGGACCTTCCAGAAGCAGGTACGCGATGAGGTTGCAATCGGCGACGATCATCGACGCCCAGTTTGCTTGGCGGCCTCGACGAACGAATCCGTCAGCGGTGCGATGCCCGCCTTTTTGAGGCGCGCGCGCGAGGTTCGGATCTGATCGAGAAGCTCGGAGGCATTCCGCTCGGTGGGGGAGATCACCTGCTCCAGGCAGGCGATGACCTCACCGTTCAAGGACCTGCGATTGCGCAGGGCACGATGCTTGAGCCCCTCGTGCAGTGTCGCCGGGATGTCTTTCAACGTGAGCGTTGCCATGAAAAAACCATAATGGATGCAAAATGGTTTTCAAGCGGCCGGAAACGTCTTGGAGCCCCAATTCAGAGCTGTGGTCAGGCGGTCGACAAAGCCGCCAGTTGCCCGCAGCCGGCGGCGATGTCGATGCCGCGCCGCTGGCGCACTGTGCTGGGCAGGCGGTAGCCGAGCAGGATGTCCTGGAACGCCCGCGCGGCGGTGCCACCGGTGGGCTGGCCCGCGTAGCCCTCGGTCGGATTGAGCGGGATGAGGTTCACCTGCGACGGGATGTCCTGGAGCAACCGCCCCAGGGCGTGTGCGTGGTCCGGACCGTCATTGCGGCCTTCGATGAGCGTCCACTCGAAGAAGATCCGGCAGCCGAGGGTGGCGGTGTGTTCGCGGCAGGCGTCGATGAGTTCGTCGAGCGGCCACTTGCGGGCCACCGGGATGAGGGCGGCGCGTTCGGCCTGGGTGGCCCCGTGCAGCGAAACCGCCAGACGCACCGGTTGGCGTTCGGCTGTCAGGCGACGGATGCCCGGCACCACGCCCACGGTGGACACGGTGATCTTGTCGGCCCCCAGCGACAGCCCGGCCGAATCCCGCAGGATGGCGATGGCCTGCATCACGGCGTCGTAATTGTGCAGCGGCTCACCCATGCCCATGAAGACGACGTTCCGCAGCCGCTCGTGCCGATGAAACACCGACGCATGCCGCGGGTTGGCCAGGGCCGGGATGGGTCGAATGGTGCCGTCGAGTCCGTCAGGCCTGGGGGCCGTCTCGCGCAACACCCGGTCCACATGGAGCAACTGACCGACGATCTCCCCGGCCGTAAGATGTCGAGTGTAGCCCCGTTGACCGGTGGCGCAGAACACGCACCCCATGGCGCAGCCCACCTGCGAACTCACGCAGGCGGTGGTCCGGCCGCTGTAGCGCATGAGCACCGTTTCGATCACTTCGCCATCGGGCAGTCCGAGCAGGTATTTGCGCGTGAAGCCGTCGGAGGAACGGGTCTCCCGTATCACCGGTGGGAAGTGCAGGCGATGCTCGCGTTGCACCCGTTCCACGAAGCGCGGTGGCAGTCGGTCCGACGTCTGGAACTCGCGCAGACCGGCCTGGTAAAGCTGGTACCAGAGGGTGCTGGCATGCACCTCGGCGAATCCCCAGGCCTGGGCCGTGGCCTTCCATTCCGCCCGCGTCATCCCCAGCACCTCCGCCGGCGTGGCGGGCGGAGGGGTTTGGGCCATGGGATGGACGGAGACCTCGGACATCGGCCCTGAGCCTAGGCCAATCGCCCCGGAGGCGGAAGGCTGTGAAGGTCATGCCTCCGTCATCGAGATCGAGGGCTCCGAAGGATCGCCGCCGCGCCGCTCACCGCCTTGGCCCCAACCCAGAATTCCCCAGTCGCAGGACTCCTCCCCTTGTTCAGACAGGCTCCTAGAAAACTCAAAAGCCCTTAAGTCCTGTCTGGAAGGATGGGTTGGCCGGGAGCCCGGAATATTGCCCCACTGATTTGGTGCGACGGGTTGAAATCATCAGCGATGCCGGGCACATTGAAGGAGTCATGCGAATCCCGGGCGACGATACGGATCGACCGTGGCGGAAATCCCGCCTCGCGGCGCGCATCCTGTTCCGCAAGGAGGCCGGCCGCATGACCGCCCGAGACCAACGCATCGGTCGACTGCTCGCCCAAGATCCGGAGGTCACCAACCGCCTGATCCAGCAAGGGATCTATTCCATCCGATACCAGGGCCGCCGCATCGGAGACCGCAAACATGAGTTCGACCAAAACCTGGGACTGGTGGCGCCGTGAGGTGGATTGGAGCACGCCTGCTGGACGATTGCTCCGCACCTTCTTCGACGGACTGCCGACCGACCGGAAGTTCCACTTCATTCTGTTTGGCTCAGCACCGCTCCAACTCACGCTGAACCGCACATGGACCAGTGCCGACGTGAATTTTTTCCGACGATGACGAAGACCATCATGAGCGGATCCGCCGCCTCGGTCTCGGCAAAGGACAGGCCGACTTGTATTTGGAACCCGGCTATCGCCTCAGCTTTCGCACCACTCCGTTGATGGCCGAGCGGGCGAAGGTTGTGTCCCTGGGCCAGGTCACGGTGACCATCCCCCACCCTCTCGACATCCTGATCGCCAAAATGGCTCGCCTCGACGCCAAGGACCTCCTGGCCTTTCGGCGAGTCATCGACTTGACCGGGCACCCCATCCGGGAAGAACTGCTGCAGGAATTGCGGAACGCCGTGGATTTGCTCCGGCCGGCGTTCGACGACGAATCCCCCAACCTGTATCCCGGCAATGCAGTGCGTCTGTGGCGTGAACTCTGGCAAGCCCCCTTGGATGTCGGACAGGACATCGTGGCCCCGGCCTTGGCTCGACGACGTGCCGGTTACGGGGAACCGCCACACGATTACAAGCGGTCCTTGGCCGGCTGACGGTCGGGATGGGATCCGGGGCTCCTTGTTCCAGGCCCTC
>JBEGWF010000183.1:0-24043 GCA_041177965.1 Verrucomicrobiota bacterium
CCACTGTGAAGGCGATGGCTCCCGTCGCCGTGTCCTCCACCGTGGTCTGATCCGAAATCGCAGTGATCGTCGGTGCCGTATTGGGCAGAAGCACCGCATTCAAACTGACGTCATTGAACAAAGGCCCATAGTGACCCGACCAGACGTAAGGAGATTGCTGCCCAAACACGGACACTCGAACTTGGGTGATCTCGTCGAAATTGGCCAACGAGTCCCGATTCAAGACCAACTGGTTCGTCGTCCAATCCGATGGCGCTGCTTCGGTGCCCGATGACGGTCTGCGTAGGGTCGCCAAAACCGTTCCGGAGGCACTCAGGAACTCGGCCTGCACCCAATAGATGCCTGCTTGTTGATTTTGCGCGACCTCGTACCCCAAGGTGTAGGAGGCCACAGCCGAACTGGACACTGGAAACACAGGAGCGGTCTGAGAGACCACCACGGTTGAGGATCGCCCGAAGGCAAGTAATCCAGCGGGGTGTACTGCCGGTGGCACATCATTCCCGCCGCTTCCCGTGAAAGTCACCCAACCTTCGGTCGAGTTCCATCCCAAGGGCTTCAGCGAATCGACGGGATCCAGCAGCGCAAAGTGGGGGTTCACCAGCAATTCCAACACCGCGTTCACCACCAATGAGAATGATCGTGTCGCAGTTCCACCGGTGCCGTCGGTCACCGTCACCGTGATCGTGCTCGTGCCGCTGGCGTTGGCCACCGGACTCAGCGTGAGCGTCCGGTTGGCTCCGCTGCCGCCCAGGGAGATACCATCGACTGCCACAACTCCGAGGTTCGACGATGTCGCCGTCACCGTCAGCGATCCCACGGCCGTCTCCACGTCGCCCACCGTGAAGGCGATGGCTCCCGTCGCCGTGTCCTCCACCGTGGTCTGATCCGAAATCGCGCTGATCGTTGGCGCGTCGTTCACCGCGGTCACCGTCAGCACGAAGGAGCGCGTTGCACTCGCTCCACCGGCGTCGGTCACCGTCACCGTGATCGTGCTCGTGCCGCTGGCGTTGGCCACCGGACTCAGCGTGAGCGTCCGGTCGGCTCCGCTGCCGCCCAGGGCGATGCCGCCAGCAGCCACCACACCCAGGTTCGACGACGTCGCCGTCACCGTCAGCGATTCCGCAGCCGTCTCCACGTCGCCCACTGTGAAGGCGATGGCTCCCGTCGCCGTGTCCTCCACCGTGGTCTGATCCGAAATCGCGCTGATCGTCGGCGCGTCGTTCACCGCGGTCACCGTCAGCACGCAGGAGCGCGTCGCACTCGCCCCGCCAGCGTCGGTCACCGTCACCGTGATCGTGCTCGTCCCGCTGGCATTGGCCACCGGACTCAGCGTCAGCGTCCGGTTGGCTCCGCTCCCGCCGAGGGCGATGCCATCGGCTGCCACCACACCTACATTCGACGATGTCGCCGTCACCGTCAGCGATTCCGCAGCCGTCTCCACGTCACCCACCGTGAAGGCGATGGCCCCGGTCGCCGTGTTCTCCACCGTGGTCTGGTCCGAAATCGCAGTGATCGTTGGCGCGTCGTTCACGGCAGTCACCGTCAGCGTGACGGAACCTGTTGTGCTGGCCCCGCCGGCATCGGTCACCGTCACCGTGATCGTGCTCGTGCCGCTGGCATTGGCCACTGGGTTCAACGTGAGCGTCCGGTTGGCTCCGCTCCCGCCCAGGGCGATGCCATCGACTGCCACAACTCCGAGGTTCGACGACGTCGCCGTCACCGTCAGCGATTCCGCAGCCGTCTCCACGTCGCCCACCGTGAAGGCGATCGCACTCGTGGCCATGTCTTCCGCCGTGGTCTGGTCCGAACTGTTGGAACTGTAACGGACGATGACAACGCCCGCCCCGCCGTTTCCGCCCTCTGGGATCGATGAAAGTCCGCCTCCTCCGCCGCCACCGCCACCGGTATTGGCTCCGCCACCGAGGCCGTTTCCATAGGCCTGACCGCCGTCGCCCCCACCCCCAAGTCCGCCCACCAGACGCAGGAAGTGATCCGTGCCCGCCGCGCCACCACCTGCGTAATAAGAGGCCGATCCGGAAATAGAACTCACGACACCCACACCGCCTACTCCGGAACTGTCCGGAGTACCACCAGCACCGCCACCACCGCCACCATGATGGCTAGGTGATGTCCCAAATGCACCACCTGCTGATCCTTGGCCAAACTCTCCGGCGCCCGGAACCCCTTCAAACCCTGCTCCACCGCCGGAACCGCCGTTCCGACCAGATCTATCATTGGGAAAATTCCCTCCTCCGCCACCACCCAGAGCGGTCAATGAACCAAACTGACTATCGCCCCCGTTTTGACCTCGGACCCCGAAAGTGCCACCAGCCCCTCCACCACCCACCAAAACCGAAATCGCCTCTCCAGCATTCACAGCATAGGTCGTACTGGAGAGAACCCCGCCGCCGCCGCCGCCGCCGCCAGCGTATGAACCACTGCCACCACCGCCACCACCGACGACCAGCACTTCCACCACTCCGGACCCTGCCGGCGTGAAGGTGTCGAAGGGACCGGTGAACGTATGGACGGTGAATCCGCCAGCGGTGGTTTTTGTGCCGCCCGCTGCGGAAAACCCGAGAGTGATGGTTGGCGCGTCGTTCACTGCGATCACCGACAACGCCTTCGTCACAGCCGCACTATTCAACAACCCATCGTTCACCATCCATGTCACCGTCCGATCGGAGGTGTTCGGGGTATCCGAAGTGTTCCGGTAAGTCACCGACCTCAAGGCTTCCTGCCACTGCGCCAAGGTCGCCGACGCTCCATCAGACGTCAGCGTCAGCACTCCGGTAGACACATTGAAAACACCCGAGATATTCCCGCGGGTGTTAGGATCTTCGACATACCCCAGCACATCCTCACCTAACTGGTAACCGCCGTTGACCGCCACCGTCGCTGAAGACAAGGCCGAATTATCCGCATCTGAAACGGTGATCTCGCCATCGACTACCACCGCTAATTGCTCAACGGCTTCCGTCGGGCCTTGGGAAGCGCTCAACAGCGGCGCGTCATTCACCGGAGCCAAGTTGATCGTTACGGTCGCAGCAACTGAGGAGCGAATTCCGTTGGAACCAATCACAGTGAAGGTCTTGGGTCCGTTTTCATTGGCGACCGGGGTATAGGTCAACGAACCCAAATCCGTTGTTGGAATGACTAGACCCTCAATCACCGGTTCGCCGTTCAAGCTCAACACGCCACTCGTTGGCAAGGTGACAATCTGAATGCTCGAAAGCGCAGGATCGACGGGATCTGTAAACCGGGAGGAAAAGTTCGCGGATGAAAACGTCAGCGGGGTGTCTTCCAACCCAAAAACGTCGATATCGGAAAGGGTCGATTTCAACCCGTCATACAGACTGACGTAAGAAAACATGGGACCGTAGTGACCGTACCAGTAATACGGTTCCTGCCGACCAAACACGGAAATGCGAACCTTTTGAATCGAAGCGAAATCAGAAAAAATCGTGCGAGCAAGCCTGAGGGTTCTAGGGGTCCAACTGACGGGTGCTACGTCGGCACCTTGGTCCGGATAGCGCAAGGCCGTCAAAACGACTCCCTCGATGTCCAAAAACTCGGCGAGAACCCAATATTCTCCGTTCATCTGGTTCTTTTGGACTTCAAAACTGAGGGTGAAATCCGTGATTTGCGACACCAGTTGTGAAACCGAAACCTCCTGCGAAACCGTAACTGAATCGAAGTGTCCAAAATAGAGATTACCGCCCGTCACGGACGGGCGGTAGTCGTCACCTTGGCAGCACCCGACAAACGGCACAAACCCTTGCGACGAGATCCAGCCCGAAGGATCGGTTGCATTAACCATCCCATTGAAACTGGGATTCTCCAGAAGTTGGGTAACAGACTGACCCCAAGCCAACTCCGAGTTGCCTGAAACCAAGCACAGGACCGTGAGCCAGCGAATGACCGCGATGCCGCAGTTTCGCAATGTTGTTCGGCAAATCACGGCCGGCCTCCCTTCTGAGTCAACACGCCGAGTTCCGTCGCATTCGTGATGGCCTGAACGACCGCTCCGTTGCTCATCACCCATTGGCCGGCAAGTTGGCCTTGAAGGCCCCATTTCCGGGCCAATCCGTGGGCCTTGCCGCGGGCCATGGTCACTTCCAACGAGGGTTTGCCATTGGTGTGCCATTCCCGGTGCCAGCCATGGATCTGCCCGCTGCGGATCTCCGTCTCGGAGATCCGATGGCCGGCGATATCCCACTTGGTGCGGACTCCGTGCGAGCGACCGTCCTGGAACTGCTCGAGGATGGCCTTCACCCCATTGGTCCACCATCCCTCGGAGGGCCCGCTCAGCACACCATTCGACACGGCCGACCGCGACTGCAACGACCCGTCGGGATAGAAATCCACCATCCATCCGGTGAATGCGTTGGTCTCGTCGGTCTTCATCCATCGCCCTTCGCGCAGCACCAGGCGGTCACGGCCCACCTGCTCCAGGGGCTCGGGAGACCGCCGGCCTCCCTGGCCGAGCCGGAGGCCGAGCACGATCATCAGAGCCGCGATCACGCCCCCCGCCGGTGCCCAGGCACCGGACCGGGATCGCGATCCAGGTCCCACTGCCCTGGGCGTTGCGCCGCTCATCGCCGGTTCACTTCACCAGCAGCTTGTAGAACTTCGGCGCCGCCCCACCGGCATCGCCGCCCACCACCACACGGACCCGCTGGAGCTGGGTCGTCTGGTAGAACGATCGGGGCGCGTCGGAAGAGGCCCCCTGCACCCGGAAGGACAACGGCTTCCAGTTCTGGAGGTCGTCGGACCCCGACACCGTGTAGCTGCGACCCCGCAGCGCGACGAACTCGAGGACCGGATCGGCCTGGGAGAACTCGACGATGTCGAGCCGGAACCCGTCCTTGGGATCCCAGGCGTAGGTGCCGGCGAGGTACGCATCCATCACCGAGAGGGAGTTGCCGTTCAAGCGGGCGCCCGGCTTGAGGCCGTCGATGCCGAAACCGAGCTTGCCGGCCGCGATCACCGAACGTTCCCAAGCGTCGGGCAGGCCGTCGTTGTCGGTGTCTTCACCCAGCGTGAGATCCACCCGCGACGACTGCGCGGGCTGCCCCAGCAGAGCCATGTTGGCCTTCATCTCGATCGGCAGGTAGGTCCGTCCGGCGATCTTGACGCGAATGCGGAAGGGCGCGGCCGGCAGCATGGCCGTGGGTCGATACAGATCGGAGGTCAGTCCGGCATCCACCGGCACCTCGATCCGGTAGTTCACTCCGGCCTCTAGGCCGGGAACCACCGTGGTGGTGATCGCGGTGCCGGCGAGGGTCTCGAGCGTGAGCTCGGTGCCCGGCGAGATCAGCGGGTTGCCGAACTCGTCCCGGACCACGCCGTACACGGTGTGATGCGGCAGCGGCGGGAAGGCCAGGGCCTGGTGCCCCAGAACCCCCAGCACGGCGGCAACGAAGAGATGGCGCAGGAATCGCATGGTCAGCAGTGGTTCAGTTGCCCGAGTAGGAGTAGGACACGATGTGCAGCTTCACGTCCTTCACGCTCTGGATGAAGCGGTCCAGGCCCTCGGAGGGGTTGTTGAGCAGCGTTTGGCCGGGGATGACCAGCTTCCACTGGCTGTTCCAGACCGATCGTCCGATCAATCGGGTGTTGGTGAACTGCGAGCGGGCCAAACCGCCACCGCCACTGCCACCGTAGATGTTCGGCGTGAATACAGCCGCCGTGGGCACCGGCCGGAACGCCTGGTGCTTGCGGACCGAGAACAGCGGCTCGGTGAGGGATTCCGAACTTTGCCACAACCGCTTGGTCGAAAAATCCGAGCTGCCGATGTTGAAGGGCATGGGCACGGTCACATCCTGCACCGCCCAGGTGCGGATGGTGCTCTGGTCGCCCAGCGGCGGGCTGCGCATGGAATCCAGACCCACGGGGATCAGGTACACGTAGGGGGTGGCCGCCATCGCGGTCGAATCCATGAATGCCAAGTTGGGGTCGGCCGGTGAGACCGCCCCGGAGCCGGCAACCGCTCCGGTGTTCGGGAACGGGTTGTCCATGCCCTTGTAGCCCTCCAGGGCCACACCCATTCCGAAGATCTTGGTGGCGAAGGCGCTCGGATGAAAGGCCGAGTCCCCCGCCGCCAACGGCAGACCGAAGAGGTTCAGACCGTCGGCGATGCTGGTGGAGAACTCGAGGATCAAACCCGGCACCGCCAGGCCGTCGCCGCGGTCCAACTGCATGCACAGACGGCGGACATCCACGTCCTGCAGCACGTCGTCACGACGGGCACGGTTGAGAACATCCTTCCAAGTGGTATCGCCGTCGGCGCCGGGAAGGATACGGAAGTTGCCGGTGCGCAGCGAGGCGGTGGTGCCGTAGCCGTCGGGGTTGTTGAATCCAAGGCGGCCCTTGAGCACCTGCCAGTCGGCGTTCATCTCGGCCAGGGCGCCGGACAAGCCAGGATCGCCGACGGCGCTACCGGTGAACTGCGGATGTCCATTGCGCACCACGCCCAAGGCGCGGGCCTGAAGAATGCGGTCCACGAAGGCCCTGCCGCTCTGACTGTTGAGCATACCCGTCTCGTAGTCGTAGGCGTTGGCCGCGAGGAGCGAATAGCTGGAGGCGAGGTCGAATAATGTCTCGTACCGGTCGAGCTTCTCGTTGCGGAAGAGGCGGAACGCCACATCGCGGGTGCGGTAACCCTGGATGGCCGCCGCCGCCCGGAACCGGAATGCCTGACGGTCTGCCTGGATACGCTCACCCTCGGCCACCAGACTCCGAAGCTTCAGCTGCGCATCGTCGAGTTCGCGGCGGCGTTGGTTGATAATGGTAAGCAGCCCATAAACCTCCCCCAACTGATCCGACAGATCAGCGAGGCTTTGCCGCAACTCCATCTTTTTCTCCCGGGGCTTGATGTAGTCCATCTGCGACCACTGGTCGGCGGTCGTGGTGGCGTACTCGAGGGCCTTGACCACCACGGTCCGGGCCACCTTGACCGCATCCAGCGCTTCCTCGACCACGCCACCGGCGGCCTCGATGGCTGCGCGCCCCCCTGAAGTCAGGTCGCCGCCGGCCGCCAATCCGGCCACCAGCGATTGAGGCAGAGCGTCCTTCACGACCTGTGACAGGTTTTTGGCGGTTGCCTTGGTCTTCTCGGTGAAGAGCTCGAACAGGTCGTTCGCCAGATTCACCGACTGGAAGGTCTGCTGGGCGATGAGCAGGTCACGCTCCTTGTCGTAGATTTCCTCGGAGGTGAGCCAATTGGCCCGGAACATGTCGACGGCGCCTTGGAATCCCGAGATCCCCCCATCCAGCTCACTCCATGCTTGGGCATAGCGGTTCTCAGCTGCCACCAGCGCCGAAATGGATTGCTGGATGCGTCCAGGATACGCCCTGCGCCCGGTCCAATCCTCAGGCTTTGGCATGTATCCCTCGGCGGTGACCTGAATCGTGAAATTGGTCAGTGTCGGGAATGCCGACATGGTGAATTGATTGATGTCGAATGAATCCGCCTGACCGATGGGATCGGCGAGGGCCGGGATGCTTCCCTTCAACTCTATTGTGAACTCGCGCCCACTAGTGTTTCCCCGGCCTCGTCGTAAGCCGCCTTCTCCGGTTTCCTCAGGAAACAGCAACTCTGGCATGTCCACATAAGGGTAGTGGATCAGGTCGGGTCCTGTGTAGCCCTGAGGGAAGGTCTTCCCTGGCCCGATGTCATCCGTGTACGGGGTGCCGTAAAGCTCGATGAGCTTGGTCGTCAAGGCTCGCTCGTTGTCCTGGATTCCGGCTTTGACGTCCTCCAGTGAGTCGCCCTCCGAGCGAATGGCTGAGGACATGATCCGGGCCTCCTCGAAAGCCATTGCCGCGTTTTCGAGTGTTCCCACCGTGCGTTCATACAACTGCTCGAAGTGGCCCTTCGGATTTGGACCGGTCACGACATTCGGGTTGATGTCCAAGGCGAGGCTGTCGCGCGGCAGCCCCAGCGGCGTCAGGCCGGCCTCGGCGTTGTCGAGCACCTGCTGGACCTCCCGGTAGATCAGGGGCAACTGGCCCAGCTCAGGCACCGTGGTTCGATCGATCTTCTGGATCCCCTCGTGCGTCGGATCGGGATCCACCTCGGGGAGCATGGAATTACCCACCACCCAGTGCAGGTAGGCCCCCTGGCCCACGCGGCTAGCCCAGTGGTCGAGGCCCCAATGCCGTTCCGTGGCAACCACGCGGTTGGTATTCCGTCGGGTCTCACCAAAACGGTCCCATCCGACGGCATCTCCGGAACGATAAGCCTGGCGAAAGACCAGCTTCAGCACCTCAAGGCCCGTTTGGCTTACGGAGCCGGCCGCCGTCGCAAACTTGCGCTCATCGACATAGTCCACCTGGATCGACTTGCCGAGAATGGTCACGGCCTCGGTTCGGGGCACCCAATCGAACTTATTGTTGACGATCAGGCCGTAGTAGCCCTTGAGCGCAGTGAGGTAGTGGCCGTAGGCGTCGCCGTGGCCTTGAGGGAAGGCCTTCGCCGCATCAGCTGCGTCAATCACGCCATCGGTGTTGAGGTCCTTGATGTTGTAGTTCTCGGTGTAGATGACCTCGCCCGAGTTGATGCCCCGGGTAAAGTTCCAATACAGCCGGTTGTAGGCCGGTGACGTCTGCACCCCGGGCTGCATGAAGTCGTCGCGCCCGCGCAACAGGGCCAGTTCCTCCTCCAGGAGCGAGGGCAACTGGCCGGCGAAGCTGTACTTGGCGGTTGCCACGCTGCCTTCGGTGCCGTCACCGGTGCCGGTGGCGATGGTGGGATTGTCGGCATCGGCTGCAGCCTCGTCACCGAGCAGCGAGTACAGGTCGTTGAGGTAGCCAGCCACCAGAAGAAGCGCATCGTTGGCCGGGCCATAGTTGATTCCGGCGTCGATGCTCAGTTCCCTGCCTCGCCGGAGCACGGTCTCGTAGATTTCGATCAGGCCGGAGTCGTTGATGTTCTTCAGGCTGAGAGCGATGGCGCCCTCCCAGCGGCGACCCGCCTGGCTGATGACGCTGACGTCGGTATTGACCGCGTTGTTGTAGAGGTCCTTGACGCGTTGCTGGAACGGGTTGATGCCTGCCAACACACGCTTGATCCAACCCTCGGCCAGTTGCGGCTGGGTCCACGACGACCACTGGCCGATGAGCGGGTCGGCCGTGTTGACCGATCGGTACCGCATCACTAGGTAGTTGTCGGCAAGGACCTGCACGCCCGCCCCGCCCAGAGTGTATCTGGGTAAGCCTGTTCCGGATTGCAAGGCCGTCCATTGGGTCATGCCGGCGTCCATCGGCGGCGGAGCGCCGTCGACCGGAGCCCCGATGCGCCACTCGTATTCAAATTCGTCGAAACGACCAGCCAGATCCGGGGTGTGCTGCAGGGTCAGCAGCTCATTGAGCGGATTGGCCGATGGCACCACCTTCAGTTCTCCTGGCCAAAGGCCTCCGGCCACACGCAGCACATGCACTGACACCGGCTCGCCGGGGGGCGTGAAGGCCCGTCCATTGCCAACGATCACCGAAACCATGCCATAACCCGGGCCGGAGGCGCTCAACGCATAGGAGTCGACAGCTGTCTCGCTGCTTCGGATTTCCAGCATGTTGCCCACGGTGACATTCGTCCGGAGGCTGGGGTTCGCCACGAACTGGCCTGGCACGTTGGGGTTTTCCTGAAAGGTGTCGACCACGGCGGTCAACCCGTTCACCAGATTGTTCCACTTGGTCTTCTCGTCCGAGGGCGACGCGGGGCAGAGGTCAAGCACCGACTGCAGGTCCTGTCTGGCCGACGTACCGCGCAGGACGTTGAGCTGCAGGTACTTTTCGCCCACGGGCTCGTCCTTGAACTCACCTTTCAGCATCAGAGACCCCCCTTGGCCCACGTTCGGGTCATAGTAGACGCGGTAGGCCAGATGCGGCGGAAGGTTGGGGAAGTAGGTAAGTCCCTGGTTGGCCTCCGTGAGAATGCCCGAAGGCAGCTGGGTCAGCCCGACCGACGCCAAGGAGGCGGTCTTGATGCGCGTCGGGTCGATGAGCACTGCGCTGGGTTTCGCCAACGTGAGGTTGGTGGCGATGGACTGCTGGTAAAGCACCTCGACACTCGTCTGGCCGCGGATGGCTGGAAGGCCGTTGAAAGGCCCGGTGAGGGTCTGCCCCGGCTGCAGGACGGGCGGCAGGACGGGCCACGCAGGACGGTAGACAATATCGAGAGAGGGGGTGACCTTGGAGTCCGGAATGCCGGTGAAGGTTCCCGCTGCGGCGCCCCGGGGTCGCAGGTAGGGCACGATGCTGCCGACCCCGACCGGGGGACGGCCGGGCCACGCGAAGCCCTCCTCGGTTTTGTAGTAGAACCGCATGCGGAAGCTGTTGGCATCTGTGGATCGCTCGGCCAGGAACGGCGGACGGCCAGCATAGGTTACCGCTTGTCCATCCACGGTCTGGCCGGCGATGGTCAAGGCGCCTTGGGTCACCTCGGCACCACTGCTCTGGATCGCCAGCGAGAAGGCCGAGGCCCCGGTGTGGCGATTGGTCAATCCCAGCCCCACGTCAATGACCTCCAGATCGTAGGTACGTCGATTCATCACCATTCCAGCGAGAGGCGTGCCAGCAAGGAAGATCCCGCCGGCATCGGCATCGGTCACCATCCAGTCGGGCAAGGAGACTCCGGCAACGGGCTTCACCACCAAGCCTTCCGCCCGCCGTGAGGCATGAATGTAGTACTTGAAGGGACGGCCGGAGATGGCCGTCGCCTGCGGAAGCGCTTCGAAGGCTTTGCTGGTGGGGTTATACCGACCAGATCGGAGATCGGGCTCCTGGTGCAACCCGCGGTACACCCAGAACGAATCCTTACGGTCCCGGATACTGAAGGACTTGTAATGGCTGAACGGGCCGTTGGCATCCCTCGATTCCGACCAGTTGACCGGAAGGTTGCCCAACCCCGCCGCCGGACGAATCTCAAGATTGTAGTTCACGCGGGCCACGCCCTCACCCTCCGCCGGTGGGGGCAACAGCGGCAGCGGCATGGGCGCCTGCAGGATGCGGCCGGCCTCGACCACATAGTCGAAGAGCAGGCCAGCCTCCGGCTTCTCCCGTAGAACCTTGAAGACGGCCATGCTGGGCCGCCCGTCCGAACCCGTGTGGTCGATGAGCACGAAGGGCAACGACGAGAAGTCGCCTCCCGAGGTGATGTTGAGGTCATCACGCAATGCCCAGCCTTGGCCGCCGATCATCATGGCGTGTTCCTCGTTGGGATTGTAACCGACGGCCGCAGGGTCGTTCTCGTAGTAGATGGAACCCTTGGCCTCGAGGCTGTCCAGCGCCCCCGTGCCGGCGTTGCTGGCCAACACAATCTCACGGGGCTGGGTCGGATACTGGATCGTGTACCGGACGAAGACCGACGGCCAAGCCACGGTGTTCAAGCCTGCCCGGACCAGCGCGGCGTTGCGACGGAACCACCAAACCTCCAGCGTGTTGCTCCCCGGGATGGCGTTGACGGGGATGATGGACGACCGGTTGGCCGCCTCAAACCCGGCCGTGAAGGGATTCTTGTAGGCGTCCGGGTGGTAGGACCGGCCGGATCGGATAAAACCGGCTAGGTAGTTGGTACCGCCGCCATGCCCGGTCTCCCCCGAGGGTGGCAGCAGCCGCTGGCCGACATCAACGGTCTGGGCATCGATCCGCGGCGACTCCATTGTAGCCGGCAGCGCGAGGCTTCGCGTGGCAGCATTCCACGCTGCCAGATTGGTGACCACGGTGCCTGACCAATTGGTGGCCAAGAGGTTGGCGTCCAACCACGAGAACACCCGCTCGAAGAGCATTCGATTGCCGCTGGTGTAGCGCAGCAGGGCCCGGTGGGCCGGGTAGGTCGAGGTGAGGTGAGTGTAGAACACCAGGTCCGGGTCCAGGAACGCACGCGGCTGCTCCGGGGCGTCCTGATAGAGCAACATCGGGGCATTGGCGGCATCCATCAGCACGCCGGTGGTCTTGGCCTCGGCCGCATCAGGCACGGTGGGCCGCAGGTAATGGCTGTAGTCGGTGACGGCAGTCGGCCAGATCATGGAGTAGCGAGCAAAGACCCGGGGCCATTGCAACCCCTCGACCCCCTCTTCCATCCAGTAGACCAAGGCGTCATTCTGGTTTTTGGTCTCGCGAACGGCATACAACTCCTTGGGCTGCGCCGCGCTGGGCGTGTTGATCTCGATGAACCGGTCCCCAACCTTTTGAATGGGGTCAGGAATCAGCTCGGCGCCGCCAGCCGACGCGTCGGCGAAATCGAAGACGTTGGTTCCCAGATTCCTCGGGACCCCATAGGGCCAGAGGCGCTCGCCCAGATCCACTATCAGGTTCTGAGGGGTGGGTTGCTGCAGGATGTCCACGATCTCGAAACCCAGATGATTGCGGCTCCGCTTGTCGGGCTTGGCATCGCCGAGCAGTTCGACAAAGACGCGTCCCTCGACGTTGTAGGCGAGGATCTGGGAGGTGGACCGGTCGAACCAGAGCGTCCGCGTCTCCTGAAGCACGTTGGTGCCGAGATTCGGAACCACCGGGAGGCTGCCCTCGTACTCCTTGGCTACGCGGGCGGGGACCTGCTCGTTGTAGGCCACTTCAATGTCCGCAACCCGGTTGCCGGGAACTGCCACCGGCTTTCCGATCTTGGTGAAATCCCCCTGCGTCCAGTAGATGGTCCGCGAGGGCTTCACCAAGGAGCCCGATACCAATACCTTCTTTGAGAAGAGGGTATAATGCTGACCAGCCTCCAATACGGAATTGGTTGGGCTGCTCGGAGGGTTGCTCGTGCCTTGGGTTTTCTTCCAGACGATCTCAACCAAACCAGGCCTGGTCGCGAACACCGCCCGGGCGTTCGGACTCCAATAGTAGGGTGCCCCGGCATGGTCGTTGGTGCTGAACGGTTCGGCAGACCAGTAACCTTCGGGACGAAGTCCCCGTGAGGACAACATGATGCCAAACTCGTCGGTGTCCGGCACAGGGATAATCGATCCGAAAAGGAAATCGACCCCTCGGGCCACCACCGGACTGCCGATGCGGGCCCGCAGGAGCACGTGGGTGGGGCTGGATCCGCCCAACCGGGGGAGATTCAGGCTGACCGCATTGGCCACCAGGCTCCGGTTGGTGTTTAGGGACGGCGGACTGTTGGCGGGCCCGCCGATGCGGACGCCTCCCCCGAAGCTCATCACCGACTGGAACTGCCGGGCCGTGGGAGCCCCGGCAGGGAGTGGCGGCAGTTGGCTGCCGATGGCCGGAGCCCGACCATCCGATCCGGTGAGGGTGTTGCGGGCGTTGGACAGGGGAACTCCCCGAAACGAACTCAAATTGACCGTCGCCGAGGACTGTCGCAGCTCCAAGGGCTCCTTGGGAAAGGACTGCCCCAGCAAGTTGGCCGACAGAACCGGGACCAATCCGATAAACCGGAAGAGCGGAAAGATTTTCATGGCAACAGTCGCTTGGAAGTCCGCCGAGGGTGAAACCGCGATCACTGGACCCGCATGATGTATGCCATTGCGTAGAACGGAGGCAGGATGCCTACGGCTTGGCCACCGCCGGTGGACTGGGACGTCAGGTTGATAGTGTGGGAATGGGTACCGGCCGATTCCACGGCGTTGCTGTCCATGAATGAGCCATCGCCGTCATCTTTGGTGGATCCCTCCGTGGCCGAGCCTGCATGCTTGAAATTGGCGTGAAAAGCCCGGAACCGATGGGTATGGGCGCCCGCATCGGCAGTGCTACCAGAGACAACGTGATTGTGCGCCGGCAATTGATTGATCGTCAGGGTGACCGACTCGGCACCACCAATTGTGCCGACGCCTCGACCCGACGACGACCCCATCACGAACCGACCTTGAAGATTGGGCGTAGTTCGACCGTTCACCGTCTGGCCATTGCACAGGGCCCATCCGGCAGGAACGGCGTTGTCGGCTCCCGACCAGAGGATGATCCCCCCAACCGGCACCGTACCAAAGCCCGAGACCGAAGTGGCCGAAAGGGTTGCGACGGTGATCGAATCGTACTCGCCGCTTCCAGCCTTCAGCCTGCCGGAAACGGTGAGAGCCGCCCCGGAAGCCGGGGCCGAGTTGATACCCACACCGCCCGCCGCCTGGATGAGGAACTGGTTGTCGCCGCTGGAATTCTTGTCCGCGTCGCTGCTGTCACCGAACACGATGCTGCCCGAATGCGTCGCCCGGGCGCGCCGACCGACCGCGAACGAATAGCTGCCGCTGGCGAGGTTGTTCTGGCCGCCCGGGATAGTGGCATATTGGCCAGAGGACGTGTTGTTCTCGCCGCCACCAACCACGGATCCACGGCCAGAGGCAGTGGAACCGCCGCCACCGGAGATGACCGCCAATTCACCGGACGCTGTGTTGTTCTGGCCCCCCGCGATCACGCTGGTCGCGCCACTGGCCACCTGGCCGGGGGCCGTAATCTGACGTGCCACCTGAAGATCCACAGCGTTAGCCCCGCGATTGTTGCCTCCGGAACTCTGGAGCGCCTGACCAATCCGCAGGCGTCCCTCCGAGGAATTGATCAGGGCCGCACCGTCGCTTCCGGCAAGACTGTTGGCCGTCCGCGCGAGGAAGGCGTACGGCGACGTCAACAACCTCAGGCGCGGCAGGATCTCCGAATTGCTCACCCCCTTTACGGTGATGCCGATGTATAGATCCGACGCCTTGTTGCTGTTGAACACCGTCGCCAAGTCCGGCCGGACTTCACTGCCCTCGGAGCCGCCTTCACCCAGCACCACCGAGAAGTTACCCTTGTCGATGGTCACGGTCTGGGCCTCGGTCCAGAGCCTGTCGGTGCCCGAGGAAGAACCGTAGATGCGGAAGACAACCGAGAAGTTTTGCGGGTTGTTCGGTGCCAGCACGCTACCATTGGCATCCACCAGGAAACCTTGGTAGGACATCAGGCTGGGGGGGAAGCCGTTCTGGGCTTGAGCGAGGCCGGCAAAGAGGCCGAGCAACAGTGCGAGGACTGCCGCCATCTTGCTCCAGCCAATCGGCGTGGCGGGAATCCGCAGGAAGTACGGGCTCTGGAGGGACTGGGTCATAGCGTTCGGGGGTTGGGGTGGCTGCAGAAAGGAGTGGGAGGGTTGGGTCCGTTCAACGGGTCAGGGTCGGAAGGTCGCTGATGCGGTTGATGGTGTAGGTACCCAGAACCCGGAAGGTTCGGGTATTGGAGCCTGAGCCACCGATCTCGATGGTCTCGTCATACACACCATTACGGTCGAGCGATCCGGAGGTCCGACTCTGATAGTCGAACCCAGCCGCCTGCTGGCTGAGCCAAAGGGTTCGCTTGACAGAGTACGATTCCTTGCCCTTGGGGAGCACCTGATTGAAGGAGGCGTTTAGGTTGTCGTGGTCAGGATGGTATTGGTGGATGAACGGATTCACCGATAGGTTGTCGTGGGGGGTCGAGATCTCCACGCGGGATACGTTGCCGGTGAGCGTCATGGGCCATGGGGTGTTCTGAGCCGACCACGGCAGGTGGGCGGCCGAGATGCGCCGTGCCGAGCCAAGCTGGGCCGGGTGGAGGAAGCGCTGCTGGGTGGCGACGATGGCGTTGGTCTGGGGATCGAGGCCAAGGAACACCCGTTGCAGGAGTACTGAATTGGTGCCGTCATTGTGGACGATGAGTCGCATCGGAAAGGGGCGACTGACCCCACCAGCGACCTCATTGGTGATCAGGACGGAATAGGCCCCTCCATCTTCCGTGAGGCGGATCACGGGTTTGCCAACGGGATCCCGTTCAAAGGTCTTGAGATACTGGACGACCTGAGTGACACGGGCCTCACCCACCCAGAGGCCGGAGGCCTCCCCCTTGATCGCACTGACACCTAGGTCCACCTGAAGCAAACCCGCGGCATCGGTGATCCTAAGGATGCAGCCACTCATGTCACCCGGCTTGCCGGCCAACTCATCCCGCGCTATGCCCAACACCACTTGAACGTCGGAACCGGGCCGACCTTGCGGGGGCAAGGTCCAGCTAACCCCGTCGGGATCCGCTGGATCCTCGGGATCCGCCGCATCCGCAACCTCGTTTGTGGACAGAGGAATAGCGGTATGCTTCAAGGTGGCCGGGTCGAGGGCCCCCCTCAGGATCAACGGCGGCAGCGCCACAATGGGCGTCTGGCCGACCGGGGCGGCCTCCGAGGGAAGCACCTGCAACCTGATCACGTTCGTGGAATTGGACTGGTTGCGAATGCGGAAGCTGGCCTGGGTCCCAGACTTCCCGAACTGGATCGACCGATTGCCGGACAGGCTGACCTCAAAGGGCCCGAAGTAGCGGTTGTAGCCCGCGGCCACGCGCATCCAGACGGCCTCGCCACGGCTGAAGACCGTGCGAGCGGTGTCGAAGACCCGCGCCGGGTTGCTGGTACCGAAGGCCCCGCCCGGGGAGCGGTAAATTTCAGCCGTCTCCAGCAGCGAAGGCACCGGCTGGAAGAAGCGCTCGTAGCCCATGTTGCCGTCCGGCACGGGGAACCCGATGAAGTTCAGGCCTGAGCTGGTCCACGCGTACTGAGGAGCCACAGGCTTGCCCTTGAGGAGCCAATTGTAGGTCGTGGCCGAGTCCTTCACCTTCACATAGTAGGAGGCATTGGGGATCAGGAGCTTGAGGTCGGAGGAGGGCCCGAGGTTGAAGGTCCACTTGGACCACTGGGAACTCGTGCCGGTGGGCACCTGCGGGCTGTCGATGAACTGCTGGGTGGAGGAGGGCTTCCAGAGCCACACCTCCTCGATCGATCCGTCGGAGGGCATCACGTCGGAGATCGGGGCGTGACTGGCGTCGACAAAGAGCGACACGGCATTCCAACCGGCCTTGAGCTGGTTGGTCTGGGTGATCCACTGGGCGGACACCGTGGATACCGTCGACAGCGACAGGGCGGACGTCAGGGCCATCAGCAGGGCCACCCAAACGCGCCGCAAGGCGGGAAGGTGCCGGAAAAGAGGCGGAGTCTGGTTCATGGCGGGGTGAGCGGCGGGGTTGGCGGAGGCAGGGCGCTGCGGCGGTAGAGGAACCAAGGCGGGCGGACCTCCAGGCGCTGGGGATCGGCCAATGGAGCCCCCGAGGCGGTCAAGCCGCCGTGGACCAACCACTGTGAGCCTGTCCAAGCGGAAAGCGGGGCCGAACGGGCCGAGGCGGGGCCCTGCGACGGCAAGGCGCGCCAGGTGCCGGTGGTGGGGTTCCAAGCGGCCCCGGTGGCCAGCGGACCGGTTTGGCCCGAACCGCCGAAGACGGCGAACTCCTCTCCGGTCCACACGGCAGCGGCGTCGTAGCGGGCGGTGGGCGCACCGGAAGCTCCCAAGGCGGACCAAGTGTCCGATTGAGAATCCCAAACTGCGCCATCGGACAGGGCCGCTCCCAACGCGCTTTGACCGCCCCAGACGTACAGCCGCCGACCATCCCAAGCGGTCGAGGCTGCCCTGCGGGCCGAGGGAGCCACTCTGGGAGCCGGAGGAGGCGGGTTGGAAAAGGGCCGCCAGCCGTCAGGATTCGCCGTGCCATCCGGAGCGAAGGTCAGCACCGCACCGGTGCTTGAAGTCGTGGTTTCACCATCGCCTCCCCACACCACGAGGGCGGAACCTGTCCAGAATGCCGAGGCCCCTGACCTGGGGAGCGGGGCCCCGGTGGCCGGAAGGGCCGACCATTGGTCGGCGACCGGGTTGTAAGAGGCGCCATCACCCAAAAGCCCACCCGAATTGCGCCCGCCGAAGATGATCATGCGGCTGCCGGTCCAAACAGCGGCATGTCCACTGCGCGCCGAGGGCGCCCCGATGGTCGAGACCGAAGACCAGCCTTGCGGCTGAGGCGTGTAACGCCCGCCGGTGTTCAATGCGCCATCCGGTCCGAACCCGCCCCAGACGATCATCTGGGTCCCGGTCCACACGGCGGAGTGGGCGCTGCGTGGTGTCGGTGCCTCGAACTGGGTGATTTCGGTCCAGGAATCCAAGTCGGGCCGCAGACGGGCGCCGCTGGCCGACGGCTGCTGCCCGGCGACCTTGCCGCCCCAAATGATCCATTCCTGCCCGGTCCAGACCGATGCGGCCGCCGAGCGGGGCGTGGGCATACCGGCAGCGGAAATGGGTGCCCACGACGGGGCCGGGACGGAGGTGACCACCGCGAAGCCGTTGGTCACAAGGCCCGGGTCGGCCGGCAGGGTCGAGGCGGCCATCCAGCCAGAGCGGGTCGGTGCCGCGGCGACTTCAAGCGACTGACGGAGCAGCGCGTTGGTCTGGGTGAGCACGTCCACCTGACTGCCCAACACCGCCACGGCGTTGGTGAGCAGGGTCACCAGATTGGAAAGGGAAGATTCGCGGGCTTCCAAGGCCGTCAGGCGGGAGGACTGGCTCGATTGGACGTCCTGCAACGCCGTGACCGCATTCGAGAGTTGGGTCTGGCGCTGGTCGAGCGCCGCGATGGCCGCAAGGCTCGCGGCGTTGGTCGCCTGGAGGGCGGCTTGGAATGCCCCACCCAAGTCGACCACGGCGTTGGTGCGGGCGATGCCGTCGGGGATGAGGCCGATGGGCAACTTGGCACCGGCATCGAGGAGGGCCACCGACGGCGGCAGGCTTTCGACCGGCACGGCATCGACCGTGGCGGCCGTCAGGGATCGGAAGGCGTAGGGCGCGGCGTGGATGCGCTGGCGCTCGAGGACGGCGTACGGGGCGTCGGCCTCGGGCGTCTGGGAACCCAAGGGCGGCGGGGGCGTGGGCCGGACCCGCACCTCGACCCAGCGGGCGGTACCGCCGAACGACAGGGGCGGCCAGGCCAACGAGGCCGAGAACACCCCGTTTTGGACCGTCAATGTCATCGCCACGGGCTCACCCACGGTCGTGCCCGCGGTGGCGGCATCCTTGAGGAGGAACTGGAAATCGTAGGACCCGTTGGCCGGAGCGCCGCCATCGGTCAGGCGCCCTTGATAAGAGACCGGGCCCGGAGCGAGGGAGGAAGGGGGCGGGGTCTGGGAGGCAGGGGAAGAAGGATCGGCGGCGAGAAGGGTGCCCGCGCCCGGCATGACTCCCCCGGTCATCGAGGCGAACCACAACGCCACCAACGACGCCCACACCCGGGATGGCAACGGGGCGCGACGGCCCCGGCTGGAGGGCGCTGGGGGAGCAGGGATAAAGTGCATCACCAATCGATTTTAGGGCAACAGGGCTGGGCGAGGATGTCAAAAAAAACTTATTCCGATTTTTAAACCCCCGAATTGGGCACCCCTGAGGCTGGCGAGAGGGGGTGATTGCCTCCGTGGCGGCGACATGGCGGGTAACGCAGCCTCGGCATCGATCTGGAAAGCGACGGCGACCCGGACGGATGAGCAATCGAGCGACATGGATGGATACAGCATGGGGCCCAACACGGAATTGTGCTGCCCCGATGGCCGGGTTGGATTCGAGGCCTCCCGGGGCTGCAGTCATCCGTGCGTATTTTTTTGGAAAAAGGGGCCATCGCTTTCATTTCCGGGGCAACAATCGCTCCAAGGGCATTGGAAGAACGGCGGCGATCGACCGGAATCCGGGGGAGATGTCATCAAACCCTTCACCGCGATCTCTTCGCGAGTGGACTGGATGCGAAGCCCAAGTGCGAAGCCAAGTGCGAAGCCAAGTGCGAAGCCAAGTGTGAAGCCAAGTGTGAAGCCCAATCATGGCCATTCAAGCGATGACGACCGGGTCCCCCCGACCCGGCGTCCCGACATTCCCCCAAAACACCCGGCATTCGCGGTGGGGCATCGCACCCCCCGGGGCGGCCCGGTAGGGGCACCGGGCCTACGGCGCGCCGTCCAGCCCGGACGGTTACTTCTTCTTGCGACCGAAGAAGCGGTGGAGATTCTGCAGGCCCTTGACGGCGATCTCGTCGCGGGTGGGCTCCATGCGCCTCCAGATGGCCGCCGCGCGGGCGATCACCTTGACGTCGGTGGTGAAGCTCTCGATGACCACGTCGCCCGAGTACTTGATGGACTTGAGGGCCGCCACGATGGGCTTCCAGTCGAGGGAATCGTTGCCGGGGGTGCCGCGGTCGGTGCCGCAGGCGTGGAAATGGGCCAGCAGCGGGCCTGCCTTCTTGATGGCCGCGGCCTGGTTCTTCTCCTCGATGTTCATGTGGAACGTGTCGAGGTGCAGCTTCACGGCCTTGGAGCCGATGGCCTTCACCAGCTTGAGACCCTGGTCGCAGGTGTTCAGGAAGTCGGTCTCGAATCGGTTGAGCGGCTCGATGCAGAGCGTGACTCCCTTCGACTCCGCGTACTTGGCGAGCGGCTTGAGGTTCTTCACCACCAGGGCGAAGTGCTCCTTCTTCTCCTGATCGGTGTGGGAGCCGATGCGGCCGACCACCGAGTAGATGGGGCCGATGATCGACGGGCAACCCAGCACCACCGCCTGGTCGATGAGCGTGCGGACGTAGGTGGTGGCGGTGGCCTGCTCCTCGGGGGTGCCGCGGAAATCACGGCCGGGGCCCATGCAGGCGCAGACGCTGCCGATGGCCAACCCGTGCTTGTCGGCGGCCGCGCGCACCTTGGCCGGGTCGATGTGCTCCGGAGCCTCGATGGGCAGTTCGAGAGTGTCGAAGCCCCACTTCTTGAACTTGGGGAAGAGCTTGATCGACTCCGTGGTGAAGGGAGAGGTGAACAGGAAGGTGTTGATGCCGAAGCGCATGGGATGGGGATCGGGGATGTCGTTGAAGCCTCGATGGGATCTCAGGAACCCGTTTCGATCAAGGGCGTTCAGTCAGGGCTCGAAGGTCGCGCGATGGAACTTGGCGAGGTCGCGGTTGCCCGAGCGGGCGGCCTTGTCGAGTCCCTTGAGCTTCTGGGTGTCGGGCTCGATCCAGCGCCAGAGGTCGGAGTGGCCGTCGGCGAAGGAGAGGACCCCGCCATTGCCATGGCGGCTGGCGGCGGTGTTCTGCCAATGCCAGCGTGGCGGGGCGGCCTGCACGGCGAAGTAGCCATCATCGATGCTGTCGGCGTTCTCGTCGACGAACACCATGGCATTGGACGGGCTCGGAGCGTTGATCTGATCCATCTTGGCCTTGGGCGGGGCGCCGGGATTCACGAAGGTGATGGCGGGATCGCCCCCCATTTGCCCGTTGATCGAATAGCTCCGGGCCCGGATCAGGTTGCGGCCATTGACCTTCAGCCCCACCAGATCGGAGGGGCATTTGTAGATCTCGGTGCTGGTGTTGTAGGGGAAGAGTCGGCCGTTGCGGATGTCCAGCTCGTTGGTGGCCCCGGGCATGCTCGCCACGTTGCCGCCGATCCACGCGTTGGTCGTGCCCAGGTAATTCGGGACGATGCGGTCCTGGTTGTCGATGGGGTACATCAGCCAGGCCAATTGCATCTGCTTGAGATTGCTCATGCACTTGATGCCGGTGGCCTTGGACTTCGCCTTGGACAGGGCCGGCAGGAGCATGCCGGCCAGGATCGCGATGATGGCGATCACCACCAGGAGTTCGATGAGCGTGAACGCCCGCGATCGTAACGTGAGGTTTCGCGTTTTCATGGATTCGGGAGACCATCAACGAATTACACGATCGCGGGACCCGCTTCACCATAAATCCTTCCCGGGCTCGATTTTTTTGGCGGCAGCGGAGCGTCGGAGCCGGACGTAGGCGCTCGACCTCCCGGGTCCGGCCCGCTTGCGGGGAGTGGACCTTCCGCGGACACTGGGCCCATGATCAGGACCGACAGCGAAGCCGCGATGTGCGCTCCCCTCCGCATCCGGTGGTGGCCCGCGGGCATCATCGTCGGTCTGGCGGCGGTCTCGATGGCGGTGGTCCAATCCATCGGCGAGTTCCCGTTCCAGCGGCGAAACCTGATCTGTCTGGGCATCGTCGGCGGGGCGGCGGGGTTGTTGATGCTGTGGTGGCTCTTGCTTTCGCGGGTGCGCTGGACGCTGCGTCTGGCCGGTTTGGCCGCAGTGGCGCTGGTGGCGGTCACGGCCCGGTGGACCCTGCGGATCCGCGGGGTCACGGGCGACCTGATCCCCATCGTTGAAACCCGCTGGTCTCGCCCCGCTACTGCGGCCGCCGCCGCCGGCGCCGGCCGCCCCACTCCGGAAACCCGCACCGCCCCTGCCCCGGGTTCCACGCCAGCCATCGCGCCGACGCCATCCTCGCTGACTCGACGGGCCGGAGATTACCCTCAATTTCTTGGAAAAAACAGAAACGGTATCGTTGACGGACCGTCATTCCACACCAATTGGGCCCAGCATCCACCCCGACTCGTCTGGCGGCAACCGGTCGGCGGCGCCTGGTCGGGATTCTCGGTCGTGGGAGACCGGGCCGTGACCCAGGAACAGGCTGGGGAGGAAGAACTGGTGGTCTGCCGTAGTACCGTTACCGGTACCGAACTGTGGAGAACCGCCAATCCCGGGCGCTATTCCACCCCCATTGCCGGTGAAGGCCCCCGCTGTTCGCCGACCCTTGCCGATGGGCGGGTGGTCACCCTCGGGGCCCGAGGATGGCTGCAAGTGCTGGACATGAACACCGGGCAGCGGCTCTGGGGCACCAACATCCTGGAGTTCGCCAAGGCCGGCATGCCGGAATGGGGGCTGTCGGGCTCGCCCCTGGTGATCTCCCACCGGGTGGTGGTCAGCGCCGGCGGTCGCGACGGTCGGTCCCTGCTCGTGTGGCACCTCCAGACCGGGGAGTTGCTTGCCTCGGGGGGATCCTCTTCGGCCGAATACAGTTCCCCCTGCCTGCTCGAACTGGCCGGAGTCCCTCAGATCCTCCAGTTCCACCATCGGGAGATCAGCGCCCACGACCCGGTCAGCGCCCAGGTGCTGTGGAGCCGTCCTTTCGGGGTCCAGTTCCCGCTCGTGGCCAACCCGGTGAAGGTGTCCTCCGACTCGGTGTTCCTGAGTGCCGGCTACGGCGTGGGGGGCGAACTGCTCACGGTGTCCCGGAACACCAACGGTTCGCTCGAGGCCCGGTCGGTGTGGACCACCAAGCGATTGAAGGCCAAGTTCTCCAACCCGTTCTTCCGCGATGGATTCCTCTACGGGCTGGATGACGGCATCCTCGCCTGCATCGATGCCCGGGACGGATCCCAGCGATGGAAGGAGGGGCGCCACGGACACGGCCAGGGACTCCTGGTGGGCGACCTCTTCCTGCTCATGGCCGAACAGGGTGAATTGGTGCTCCTGCGCCCCACCCCGGATGGTCCGGGAGAATTGGCGCGCCTGAAGGTCTTTGCCGACAAGACCTGGAACCCCATCGCGCTGGCTAGCGACCTCCTGCTGATGCGCAACGACCGGGAGGCGGCCTGTTACCGGTTGGCCGTGCGGTGAGGGGTCCGAGGCCCCGGGGTGCGGGTCGGGGTCAGGGAATCGGGATGCCGTAGAAGCACTGCCACTGGCTCTGGCTGGAACCCAGCGTCACGTTGCGCGACTGGATCCACTGCACGTGGCCGTCCTCGAAGAGGAAGTTGCCCCCGGTGGGGATCCCCCGCTGGCCCGGATGGTTGGCGGTCTTGGTCGGACGCCCGTTCTCGGGCATGATCCATTTGATGCCGGGGTTGAAGATGTTGGTCGAGTGCGCGCCATGGCCCTGGAGGCGATCGATCAGGATCGGCGCAGCGGAGTACTGCCCTCCCAGTTTCTTCCGGTAGTGCCATTCGCCCAACCCGTCGGAGTCGTAGTCCCAGGCCCCGTCCACCCGGCCCGGCAGGAAGAAATAACCGATGAAGACCGGGCGGCTGACATTCGCGCCGTAGCTCCAGGCGTCGGCCTGGCGGTTCCACTCGTCGGTGGGGCAGAACAGCACATGATTGGCGGCCTTGCGATCGTTCCGCGACCGGGGCGCCGCATTCTTCATCAGGTACTTGTCGGTGAAGGTACGGGCGGTGACGCCGAGCCAACTCAGGCCGGTGCCGTCGGTGTTGTCGGGAAAGCGGTCCTCGTTGTCGTTGCCGTACAGGTTGACCGCGATGCCCCACTGCCGCTGGTTGCTGGCGCAGAGCGTCTTGACGGCCGAGGCGCGCGCCCGGGCCAGCGCCGGCAGGAGCATGCCCGCGAGGATCGCGATGATGGCGATGACCACCAGCAGCTCGATGAGCGTGAAGGCC
>JBEGWF010000184.1:0-14390 GCA_041177965.1 Verrucomicrobiota bacterium
CCTACGGGCGCCTCGGCTGCCTCACCGCGCGCGGCCTCCCCACCTACCACCGGGACTGGACCACCCTCCGCGAGCCCGGACCCTGGTGGGCGCGTCACGACGTGAGCACCCGCATGGACCGGATCCGGGTCCCGGCCCTCCACCTCTGGGGCTGGTTCGACACCTACCTCGATGGCAGCGAGCGTCTCTATCAGCGGCTCCGGCGGGAGTCCCCGGCTCCCCAGTATCTGGTCGCCGGTCCATGGACCCACATTCCCTGGAGCCGGCGTTCCGGCGAGGTCGACCATGGCCCGGACGCGGTGCTCGACACCGACCGGCTGCTGCTGCGGTGGTTCAACCACTGGCTGAAGGATTCGCGCGAGTTCGACACCGAGCCCCCCGTGCGTTCCTTCGCGCTGGGGGAGAACCGCTGGCTGCGCCTCGACGCCTGGCAGGGATCGCCCGGCTCCCGAGCCGCCGAGCGCCGATGGTTCCTCGATTCGGATGGCCGGGCCAATTCGATCGCGGGTGACGGGCGTCTCGAACCGATGCCTCCCCCGGGCGACCGACCGCGCGACGGATTCGTCCACGAGCCGGAGGTCCCGGTGGCGGCTCCGGGACCCGCAGGGGCTCCCGGGCCCCACCTGCAGGATCGCCAGGACTCCATGAACAACGTGTTGGCCTACACCAGCGCCCCGCTGTCGGCACCGCTCCGGATCGCCGGCCGGCCTCGGGTACGGCTCCACGCCACCAGCCGCACCGACTCGGCCGACCTCGTCGCGAAGCTGGTCCGGGTGCTGGCCGACGGGCGCTCGTTGTCCGTATGCATCGGCATCGCCCGCTCCTCCTGGCTCTTCGGTCAGGGGGGGCTCGTTCCCGACCGGATCCAGTGCTGGGAATTCGACCTGGAGCCCACGCACTGCGTCTTCGCCACCGGCGAGCGGATCCGACTGGTGGTGACCGGCAGCGCCTTTCCCCTCTACGACCGGAACCCGGGATCGGAGGTGTCCCCGGAGGCGGCTGAGTCCCGCGACTGGATCCAGAACCAGCAGCAGATACTCCACGACCGCGACCACCCCTCCTCGCTCGCGCTGCCGCTGGAACCCGATACCGCCACCCGGGTGGAGGGCCCCCCGACATGAGCACGGACCTGCAACCCCCGTTCCTCTCGGTCGAATCGGCGACCAAGCGCTGGTCGACCGGGGTGACGGTGCTCGACGGCATCACCCTCACCGCCGACCGGGGCGACTTCGTCTCGCTCATCGGTCCCAGCGGCTGCGGCAAGTCGACGCTGCTGCGACTGCTGGCAGGACTGACGCCGCTGACCTCGGGCTCGGTCCGGCTCGACGGGATGGCGCCCGAGGCCGCCCGCGAGATCATGTCTTTCATCTTCCAGGACGCGACCCTGCTGCCCTGGCGCACCGTCCGGTCCAACGTCGAACTCGGCCTCGAGCTGGAGGGTCGCACGACCACGGCCCAACGCAGGGAGACCTCGGCGTCGATGCTCCGGCTGGTGGGCCTTTCGGACGTGGCGGACCTGCACCCCCGACAGCTCAGCGGCGGCATGCGGATGCGGGTCTCGATCGCCCGTGCGCTGGCCACCCGCCCAAGGATCCTTCTGATGGACGAGCCCTTCGGCGCGCTCGACGAGATGACCCGGGACCTGCTCAACGAGGAACTGCTGCGTCTCCGTGAGAAGGAACGGTTCACGACCTTCTTCGTGACCCACAGCGTCGCCGAGGCGGTCTTCCTTTCCACCCGGATCCTGGTCCTCGCCGCCAAACCCGGCCGGATCGCCCGGGAGATCCGCGTCCCGTTCGATCATCCGCGGAGGGCCGAACTGCGCAGCGCCCCGGAGTTCCTCCGGCTCGTGGGGGAGGTCAGCACCGCTCTGAGGTCCGTCCAGAACCACCCCTCTGCCCCGAACCCATGAAACGATTCCTCGCGCAGGCCGGATGGCCGCTCGCCGTGCTGGTGGCGGTGATCACCGCCTGGGATCTCGCCTGCCGCTGGCTGTCCATCCCCGCCTACGTGCTGCCTCCGCCCTCGGCGGTGCTGCGGGTGATCGTCGAACGCCACGGGAATCTCGCGAGCGCCTTCCGCGTCACCGCATTGGAGGCCGGAGGGGGATACCTGATGAGCATCGTGGCGGGCGTCCTGATCGCGCTCTTCTTCGCGCGCAGCCCGCTGATCCGACGGTCGCTCTACCCCTACACCATCCTCCTGCAGACCGTCCCCATCGTGGCCATCGCCCCGCTCATCCTGATGTGGTTCGGGTCCGGCCTGCGCAGCGTCATGCTGGTCGCCTTCGTGATCTGCCTCTTCCCGATCATCGCCAACACCACCCAGGGGCTCATCAGCGTGCCCAGGAACCTCATCGATCTCTTCGCCATGTCCAACGCTCCGAGGTGGGCCCAGTTGATCAAGCTGCGTCTGCCCCATGCGCTCCCGAGCCTCTTCGTCGGCCTGCGCATCTCGGCGGGCATCTCGGTGATCGGCGCGGTCACGGGCGAACTCTTCGCCAGCTCGAACGCGGTGGGCGAGGGCGGGCTCGGCTACTCGATCACCTACGCCAACAGCCAGCTGCAGACCGACTACCTCTTCGCCCTGGTGCTGACCGCGAGCCTGCTGGGTTTCCTGTTCTTCTTCACCGTCGCCGCGCTGGAATGGCTCTGCCTCAGGAAGTGGCACGAGTCGGCCATGCGGACCGACGCCGACTGAACCCGAACCGCAATCCCCGATGAAAACGCTGCCGATCCTGATCTCGCTCCTGGGCTTCGCCCTCCGCGCCGCCGCGGTCGAACCGGTCGCCGTCACCTTCCAGCTCGATTGGAAACCCACCGCCCAGTTCGCGGGGCTGCTCCTGGCGCGGGAGCGCGGATGGTACCGGGAGGCCGGCATCGACCTCTCGCTGCGGCCGATCCCGAAGGACGAGGGCGTCGTGAGCAACGTGGTCGCCCACCCGCGCTGGCTGGGCAGCGTCGAGAGCGGCGTGCTGCTGCAGGCACGCTCTTCGGGGATGCCCGTCAAAGCCATCGGCACGATGCTGCAGGGGACCCCCATCTGCCTCCTCAGCCTCAAGTCGGCGGGCATCCGCTCACCCCGCGACCTGGTGGGCAAGCGCATCGGGGTCCATGCCGACGGCGACGAGGCCGTGAAATACCTGCTGCAACGGGCGGGGCTGGATCGCCGGCGGGTGGAGGTGGAGGTGGTCGGGTACGACCTGACACCGCTGCTCAACGGGCGGTATGCCGCCGTGCAGGGCTACTCCATCGACGAGGGCGTCGCCCTGCGCCAGGCGGGTCACGATCTGGATGTCCTCCACCTCCACGATCACGGATACGCCGCCTACGGGCAGGTGTACTTCACCAGCGAGGCGTTCCTCAAGTCCGACACCCCGCTGCTTCGGCGCTTCCTGGACGTCTCGCGCCGGGGCTGGGCCGCGGCGATCCTCGAGCCGGACACCATCGCCGGGATGGTCGTGGCCACGGTCCCGGGCACCGATCGCGCCCATCAACGCGGGACCGTCGAGGCGCTGATCCCCATGCTGACCCGGGAAGGGGGCCCCGGCAGCATGGGCCGGATGCGGCGAAAGACCTGGGAGCAGGCCGTGGCCGACTTCAACGCCCTCCCCACGACGACCCGCCGACTGAAGGTGGCCGACATCGCGACCTTCGACCTGCAGCCATGACCGTGCGGGTCCTGCACTTCTCCCCCGGCACCGCCACCGACCGCCACGACAGCCACCGCGCGGCCCTCGGGTTCCTGCACTGCCTGCGGACCGCGGGAGCCGGACCGATCCCGGATCCCCGGTTCGAACTCGTCTGGGCGCTGCCCGCGATCGACGACGCGTCGAAGGTGCACGGGCTGCTCACCGGCGCGGACCTGATCGTTGTGGCCACCCCGGTCCACGGACAGGGTTCGCCGTGGTTCCTCCGCAAGTTCTTGGAACAGACCCGGGGCCTCCAGCTTTGGGGCACGCTCGCCACCGCATTCGCGACCTCCGGAGGGCAGCATACCGGGGGTGAGATGGCTCTTCTCGACACCTTCCGCTCACTCCAGGGCTGCGGAGCCTGCACCTTCACCTTCGCCCAGAAGCTGACCGTCATCGGACTCCAGCAACGTTCCAGACCCGATGGAGAATTCGATCCGATCGACGTCTGGTTCCTGAGGCAGCTCGCGCGAACCTGCCTGGTGCAACTGGCGGCCACACGACAACGGGAGGAGGGTGCGAGGCAGGCCCGCCGCCTCGGTGTCGATACCGCCTACTACCTGGACTTCCCCGACCCGGCTACCCTCGAGCGCGAGGTGGGCCGACTGTGTGGTTGGATGAACGAACCTCTGCGGGATGCTTCCCGTGCCTATGGCCGATGGATGCGGCGGCTGGGGTTCGACGCCCGCCCGCCCGAGTCGCGGCGGCTGCCCTTCGCCGACCTCTTCCCGGAACCGCTCCCTCAACGTCCCGCGGCGAATTGCGGCTCGTAGCGCCGACGGCGCTCCAGGATCTGCTCCACGTATTGGCGGGTGCCCGGGAAGGTCATGGCCGCGAGGAACTGGGCACTGTTGGTGCGGGCCTGTGGAGTGTTGGTGGAGGCCATCCATCGCAGCACATTCCGGCGGCCCGCATTGTAGTCCGCCAAGGCATAGGCCAGTGGATTGTCGGTCGCCGAATACCGCCGCAGCACCTTCGAGAGGTAGTACGAACCGGCATGGAGATTGGTCGACGGATCGAGGATGTGCTCGTGGGTGTAGCCGGACAGATGGAGCGCATCCGCCCACTCCTGGGCCGCCACCTCGGTCACCTGCATGAGACCGATCTCACCGGCGCGACCCCGCACCCGTGGGTCGAACCGACTCTCCTTCCACACCACCGCCTTCACCAGGGCCGGAGGCAGCCGATGGCGCTGGGCCGCCGTGCGGATCTGGGGATCGAAGCGGTCCTCGTACCGCGACAGCCAGACCCAGCCGATGACCACGGCACCGGTGAGGAGGAGCAGGATGACGACCGCGCGTTTCAAGAGAAGACCCGCCCAGCATACCCATTCCGGGCGCGGCGTGAAGCCGCGGATCGAGACCCGGCGTCGGGTCGGGGCGCGCCCCGGGTCGGCCATCCCAGCTTCGGCGGTTGATCATTCCGCATCCGCGGCGAGTATGGGGCCATGAAGGAAGCGTACATCGCCGCCAAGGAACGGTGGGCGCGCAAGATGGCCGGCACGGCCCGACCGGAGGTCCGGTCCCAGGACCGTCTGCCACCGGGTCAACGACAGGTCCACAATTTCCCGGTCCTCGATCTGGGGGTGAAGCCGGAGGTGCCGCTCGACAAGTGGCGCCTGCGGATCGGGGGTCTGGTCGAGAATCCGGTCACCCTCGACTGGAAGTCCTTCCTCGAGCTGCCGCAGTTCACCGACACCAGCGATTTCCACTGCGTCACCACCTGGAGCCAGTTCGACATGGTCTGGCAGGGTGTCGCCTTCTTCACGTTGGCCGACCTGGTGCGTCCGAAGGCCAACGCCACGCACGTGTTCTTCAAGAGCTACGACGGATACTCGACCAACAACCCGATCGACGCGTGCCTCGACGACGATGTGCTCATCGCCCACCACTGGAACGGGCAGCCGCTGGGTGTCGGGCACGGCGGCCCGGCCAGGGTCATCCTGCCCAAGCGGTATGCCTGGAAGGGGGCCAAATGGATCCGCGAGATCACCTTCATGGACCGTGACATCCTGGGATTCTGGGAACTGCGGGGCTACTCCAACACCGCGGACCCCTGGACCGAGGATCGTTTTTCGGGCGACAACCCCACCGCATAGAGAACCCGGTGGTCCGGGAGCCGATCTCCGCCAGATGACGCGGTCGGTTTTCGTTTGCTTTGTTTGTGACGTTCCGGTTACGGATTGACGACGATCATGAAACGGATCTCCCAATCCTTCGAAAAACTCGCCCTGAATTGCCTTCTTTTTGGATTGCTGTGCGTGTTGGCCGGGTTTGTCACCGTCGGTGGCGGCATCTGGTTTGGTGGCGTCTATGCGACCTTGGGATTGGCCCTGGTGGGTGCCGGATCCCTGACGGCGCTGCTGTCGGCTTGCTGGGTGCATCGGGATTTTTGAACGCTCCCGGCGGGGAATCCTCCCGGGAACCCGGCGAAGGGTCGGGTCTCCAAGGCCAGGTCGCGACAACGGCTCCGGCACTCCGTGGCCTTTCGCTCCCGGGCGATGATCCAATGAAAACGCCGTCCCTTTCGAGGACGGCGTTGTTGTTGAAATGGATTGGGATCGGAACCGCTGTGCGGTCCGTCGGAGCTCAGCCGACGATCTCGATGCCCATGTTGCGGGCGGTGCCGGCGATGGTGCGGAAGGCCGCCTCTTCGCTGTTGCAGTTCAGGTCGGTGCCCTTGGCCTTGATGATCTCAAGCACCTGCTTGCGGGTCACCTTGCCGACCTTGTCCTTGTTGGGGGTCTTGGAGCCCGAGGCGATCCCGGCGGCCTTCTTGAGCAGCACGGAAGCCGGCGGGGACTTCAGGATGAAGGTGAACGACTTGTCCTGGTAAACGGTGATGATCACCGGAATGACCAGACCCGGGCGGTCCTTGGTGGCGGCGTTGAACTCCTTGCAGAAGCCCATGATGTTGATGCCCTGCGAACCCAGCGCAGGACCCACGGGGGGTGCGGGGTTGGCCTGACCACCGGGGATCTGCAGTTTGACGATGCCTGTGACTTTCTTTGCCATGTTCTATCCAGTTGGTTTGCGGCGGTGTACGACGTCGCTTGGAGGCATCACGACTTCTCGACCTGCCAGTATTCGAGTTCGACGGGCGTCTTGCGCCCGAAGATGTCCACGGTCACCTTGAGCTTGCCCTTGTCGGGCTCCAGCTCCTCGATGATGCCGGTGAAATTGAGGAACGGACCGTCGTTGATCTTGACGTTCTCACCGACGTCGAAGGTGACCTTCGGGCGCTCGGTGTCCTCGCTGTCCGAAATCTGCGCCTTGATGGTGGCGATCTCGTCGTCCGTGACGGTCATGGGGCGTTCGCCGCCCACGAAACCGATCACCCCTTGGATGTCCTTGATGAAGTACCAGGGCTTTTCCATCGGGCGCTTGCTCTCGTCGAGGAGCGCCATGTCGATGTAGACGTAACCCGGATGGAGCTTCCGGTTGGTGACGGTCTTCTTGCCACCGCGGACCTCCACCACCTTCTCCATCGGGAGGAGCACCTCGTGGATGTATTCCTCCATCTCGTCGGTCTTGATTCGACGGTGGATGGTGTCCCTGACCTTCTGCTCCTGACCGGCGAGGGTGTGCAAGACGAACCACTGGGTGTTCATGGGCAGGTTGCGGGTCTGGATTCTGGGGTCTGGGGTCTGTGATCGGGGGTCCGGATGACCTTTGAAGAGGGGGAACGATGCGCTCAGGAGACCTTGATGAGCGCCTTTACGAAGGTGGACACCACGCCGTCGGTGACCGTCGTGAACAGGCCCAGCAGACCGATGATCACGAAGATCAGCACCGTGGACTGGATGAGCTCGTCACGGGAGGGCCAGTTGCACTTCTTGAGCTCCTGCTGGGTGGCGGTAACATAGGCGGCCAAGCGCGCCAGTTGCCCCTGCTTCCAGGCGACGGCGAAGATCGCGCCGATGACGGCGAACCAGATCAGGAACGGAAGATATTCTTTCACGATATTGTTGAGGCCGAGGCGTTGTAGCGCAGGCGTCGTGGCGTAGGTGTTGTGGCGTAGGTGTTCAGTTTGGCCGTTTTGGCGGAGGGGGAGGGATTCGAACCCCCGGTGAGCGTCAGCCCACAGCGGTTTTCAAGACCGCCGCATTAGACCACTCTGCCACCCCTCCGGCAGGCTGGCAGGGCGTGAGGGACTCGAACCCCCAACCAACGGTTTTGGAGACCGCTACTCTACCAATTGAGCTAACGCCCTGTTCGCTGACACCGACCACTGAACCAAAGACCAAGACGGAGACTGAAACACAGTCGAAATCGGGAGGGAAGGACTCATTCGTGAAGAACCGTCCTTCCCTCCCTCGATCGAAACCATCAGGCGATCACCTCGGCGACGCGACCCGCACCGATGGTGCGGCCGCCCTCGCGGATGGCGAAGCGCAGACCCTTTTCCATGGCGACCGGGGCGAACAGCTCGACCTCGACCGACACGTTGTCACCCGGCATGACCATCTCGACACCCTCGGGCAGCGTGATCGAACCGGTCACGTCGGAGGTGCGGAAGTAGAACTGCGGGCGGTACTTGGTGAAGAACGGAGTATGGCGGCCACCCTCGTCCTTGGTCAGCACGTACACCTCGGCCTTGAACTTGGTGTGCGGGGTGATGGAACCGGGCTTGGCGAGCACCATGCCGCGCTCGACGTCTTCCTTCTTGGTGCCGCGGAGCAGCACACCGACGTTGTCGCCGGCCTGGGCGCTGTCGAGCAGCTTGCGGAACATCTCGATGTCGGTCGCCGTGGTCTTGCGGGTCTCCTTGAGGCCGACGATCTCGACTTCGGACATCTTGTTGATGACGCCGCGCTCCACACGACCGGTCACGACGGTGCCGCGACCTTCGATGTTGAACACGTCCTCGATGCACATGAGGAAGGGCTTGTCCTGCTCGCGGACGGGCTCCGGGACGAAACTGTCCAGAGCGTCCAGCAGCTTGGCGATGGCCTCTTCACCCTCCGGCTTGCCGGCGATGGCGGCGGTGGCGGAACCACGGACGATCGGGGTCTTGTCGCCAGGGAAACCGTACTTGTTGAGCAGATCGATGATTTCCATCTCGATCAGCTCGAGCAGATCGGCGTCGGCGAGGTCGACCTTGTTCAGGAACACCACGATGCTCGGCACGCCGACCTGACGGGCCAGCAGGATGTGCTCGCGGGTCTGGGGCATCGGGCCGTCGGCGGCGCTGACCACCAGGATGGCACCGTCCATCTGGGCGGCACCGGTGATCATGTTCTTGACGTAATCGGCGTGGCCGGGGCAGTCCACGTGGGCGTAGTGCCGCTTCGGGCTCTCGTACTCGACGTGCGACACGGCGATGGTCACGGTCTTGGTCTCGTCACGGACGGTACCACCCTTGGTGATGTCCTTGTACTCGATCATCGGGGCCAGACCCTTGCGGTTCTGCACGGCGACGATCGCGGCGGTCAGGGTGGACTTGCCGTGGTCGACGTGGCCGATGGTTCCCACGTTCATGTGGGGCTTCGTCCTGTTGAAGGTTTCTTTAGCCATGTGTCGTATCGTTTTCTGTTCTTCGTTTCTGAAAGTCGCCCGGCGACGGGCCCAATCTCCCGAGGAAACCCGGCTCCCGAAGGAACCCGGCTCCGGATGGAGCCCGCGATCGGGTTTGAACCGATGACCTCGTCCTTACCAAGGACGTGCTCTGCCAACTGAGCTACGCGGGCCCTCTCCGGTTGCACTCCCCAGGCCGGGTCCCTCCTCACGCTCCGGGGCTTTCGCCTCGGTACCGTTCATTGGGCCTGCCGACCGGTCGCCACCTTTCGACGGCAAAAAGTCCGATCTCCGGCCCTCCGCGAACCAGAAACCGAACACGGTGCATGCAACGCTTCGATTGAGCGGGAATTGATAGGAAGCCCGGCCCGGGGTGTCAACAGCGTTCTGAGGAGTTCTGAAAGAAGGGGCCCTCCGACCCGCGGCGCCATCTTCATTCGGACGCCCCCCTCGATCCCGGCCGAACTCAGGCGTTGAAGACCGTGCCCCCGTCGCTGACCGCCGGCTTGGGGATCTGGACGATCACCTTGAGGATGTCGGAGAGCACCAGGATCGGCTCCTGGGTGGAATCGATCTGATGGATGAGCCCCTCGGGGTAGCAATCGAGGACCGCCCGCGTCTCGCGACGGTAGGTCTCGAGGCGGCTGCGGATGGTCTCCACGTTCGCGTCGTCCAACCGGTTCTCCTTCAGGGCGCGGCGCTGGAGCCGGACGATGAGCTTGTCCATCACCGGGCAGAAGAGGTTGAAGATCGCCTTCACGTCGATCATGTCGCGCATGATCTCGGCCTGACGGGGGTTCCGCGGGATGCCGTCGAGCAGGAGGGTGTCGGCCTCGGGATTGAAACGCCCCGTGGCGGCCAGGCCGTCCATGGACTGCTTCCAGAGCTGGATGGTGGGCTCGTCGGGCACCAACCGACCGGTGGAGGCGTACTCGACGAACACCCGCCCCAGAGGGGAATCGACCCTCAGGTTGCGGAAGGCGTCGCCGCACGAGAAGTGCACGAAGTTCGGGATCTGCCCGAGGATCTTCCCTTGGGTGCCCTTGCCGGCACCCGGCGCGCCGAAGAGGAGGATGGCCCGATATTTCATCGAGGGGGTTTCGGCTTCAGGCGTGGCGCTTCAGGCGTTCCGGTCGCGGAGCTTCACCTCGAGGACCTGCGCGAACTCGACCGGCGTCTCGGAACCGTCGGAAGCCTTCAGGGCGAGGTCGGTGCCGCTGATGCGGGTGATCCGGCTGGCGACGGTGACTCCGGTCGACGTGGTGACCTCGAGCACCAGATCCTTGTCGGCCTCGGAGGCCACGACCTTGAAGAACGACGGGAACTGGGTCTCGAAGAACCGACGATTGAAGGTGGTCTCGCCGCGGCGGAAATGCTTGGGCAGGGACTCCTGGGCCACGGCGGCGGCGCGGGCGGCCGTGGTGGTCGAACCCGGCGCGGCGGCCGACGAGGCCGACGCGACCGTCTGCGACGGCACGTTGAGGGACTGGGCGGCGATCGCCTCGTCGGTCGCGCTGACGACCTCCTCCTCCTCGCGGCGGGGCAGGGCCAGGAAGATGGTCGGCCCGATCACCGGCAGGACCGCCGAGATGCCGCAGACCAGCGGGACGGGGCGCCATCGGAACCGGGCGATCTCGAAGGCAGCGTAGAGGTTGGCCAGATAGAGCGCGCCCAGGAGCATCAGCCCGTTCGGGGAGGTCAGCGCCGCGTAGACGCCCTTGCCCGCGATGTCGGCCGGGGGCCGCGCCACCCGCTCGGGCTGCCGGACATCGATCTTGCGGGCCTCGGCGCGGGCGATCTCCTCGGCCGGAGGCTCGAGGAGCGGCTCGACGAAACGCCCGGCGCGCGGATGACCCGACAGCGCCTTGAGAGTGCCCTCGTCGAGCTTGGCCCAATCGATGCGGGGCGAGAACGTGCCGGTCTGGAGGCGGACGATGAGCCCGTCGGCATCCGCGGCGGACACCTCACCGACGTAGACGTCGCCGGTGATGGTCCGGAACTCCCCGCAGACCACCCGGGAGACGAAGCACAGCAGCACGGTCCACCAACACAGAAGGCGCATGATGGGCGGAGGTTGGCAAACCGACCGGACGGGCGAAACCAAAATCCTCGGACGAACCGCGGGCCCTCGGGACGCGGGTCCCAAAGGTCCACCGGCGACCCTTGTTTCGATGCGGGGAGCGCCCCGACCAGGCCCTCCCCGACGACCCCGTTCGCGCCGCCGGGACCCGGGGATCAATGACCGTTGCGGGCCCCGACCAGATAGCCCTCGAACTCATGCCGCACATGGGGCGGGATGCGGACCCGGAAGCGGGCCTCCTCGCCGCCGGAGTAATCCTGCTCGACGACCTGCGCCACCGAGTGGAGACGGCTCATGGCCTTCTGGTCGTGGTGCGGGATGCGGATCTCCACGAACTCCCGGATCGGTTTCAGCATGGCGCCGAGTTCCGCGAAGAGGGCCTCGAACCCGAGTCTCTTCCGGGCCGAGACGGCCACGGCCTTGGGGAACTGCTGGCAATACATGGCGGCCAGCTCGGCGGCACCGGCCTTGTCGGTCTTGTTGAAGACCATGAGGGTGGGTTTCTCCTGGGCCCCGATCTCGGCCAACACGGCATTGACCGCGTCCATCTGCTGGGGGGCGTTGGGGTGGCTGGTGTCGACCACGTGGATGAGCAGATCGGCCTCGACGACCTCCTCGAGGGTCGCCTTGAAGGCTTCGACCAATCCGTGCGGCAGCTTGCGGATGAACCCCACCGTGTCGCTGAGGAGGACGTCCTGGTTCGAAGGCAGGTGCAGCCGGCGCGTGGTCGGGTCCAGCGTGGCGAAGAGCATGTCCTCGGCGAGCACCTCGGCACCCGTCAGGGCGTTGAGCAGGGTCGATTTGCCGGCGTTGGTGTAGCCCACGATCGAGGCCAGGGGCCATTGGTGTCGCTGCCGGCCCTCGCGCTGGGTGGATCGCTGACGGCGGACGATGGTCAGCTCGGAACGGATCTTCTCGATGCGCTCCTGGGTCTTGCGGCGATCGGCCTCGAGCTGGGACTCGCCCTCGCCACCGATGGATCCGGTGGAACCGCGTTGGCGGGAAAGGTGGGTCCAGTAGCGGGTGAGCCTCGGCATGAGGTACTGCAGCTGGGCCAGCTCGACCTGCAGCTTGCCTTCGCGGGTGCGGGCGCGCTGGGCGAAGATGTCCAGGATGAGCGCCGTGCGGTCGATGACCTTGGCCCCGAAGATCTCCTCGAGATTGCGGGCCTGGGCCCCGGAGAGTTCATCGTCGAAGAGCACCGTGTCGGCATTGGCCTCCTTGGCCGCCTTGGCGAACTCCTCGGCCTTGCCCGCCCCGATGAACGTGCCGGAGTGCGGCGCCTCCAGCCTCTGGACGCCCTGGCCCACCACCGCGACCCCGGCCGTGGTGGCCAACTCGGCCAGTTCGTCGAGGGAATCGGCGACGTCCCAGGCGGAATGGCTCTTGAGTTCGACGCCGACGAGGAAGGCGCGTTCCGATTTCTTGTCCGCGGTTTCGATGAGGGCTTTCACGGGGAATGGCTCAAGGTGGTCCGATCCTAGCAACGGGCCAGGTTTCCGGCCACACCGGGGATGGGCCGTCGGCCGACACCCCCCGGCGGGGGAAAGACTTCGGCCTTGTTCGCTCCATCGGGTGCGCCCGAGACTCTGCCCATGCACGTGCTGCTGGCGACGAGTGAGCTGAATCCCTACTCGAAGACCGGAGGTCTGGCCGACATGGTGTCGGCACTGTCCGCGGCGGTGGCCCGGAGCGGGATCCGGGTCTCGGTGGTCACGCCGCTCTACCGTGGGGTGGCCGGGGCCCATCCGGGCATCGAGCCCACCTCGTGGCGGTTGGCCGTCCCGATGGGCGGTTCCCTGGTGGAGGGTCGCTTCCATCGACGGGACGTGGCCCCGAACCTCGCGCTGTGGTTCGTGGAGCAGCCCGGGTTCTTCGACCGGGCTGGCCTGTATGCCGAGGGGAACCGGGACCACGCCGACAATGCGGCCCGATTCCTCTTCCTGAGCCGGGCGGCGCTGGTGCTGGCCCGCCACCTGCCCGACCCGCCACGGGTCCTGCACTGCCACGACTGGCAGACCGGCCTGATCCCCCTGCTGTTGCGCCACGCGCAGGTCCACGAGGGCTGGGTTCAGGCGCCACGGACGGTGTTCACCATCCACAACCTCGCCTTCCAGGGGTCGTTTCCGGCATCGAGTTGGGGACTCACCGGGCTGCCGGCCGACTGGCTCCACCTCGAGAGCGCCCTGCATTTCGACCGCGTCAATTTCATGAAGGCCGCCCTCACGCAGGCCCACGCCATCACGACGGTCAGCCCGACCTACGCGCGGGAGATCCTGACCCCGGAGTACGGCTGCGGCCTCGAAGGACTCCTGCTCAAGCGCTACAACGACCTGAGCGGGATCCTCAACGGAGTCGACACGGAGGAATGGAGCCCGGATTCGGATCCGGCCCTGCCCGCGCGGTTCTCGGCCGCGGACCCGGCCGGCAAGGCGCTCTGCAAGGCGGCGCTGCAGCGGGAGTTGGGGCTGGCCGAACGTTCCGATGTCCCGCTCTTCGCCAACATCTCCCGGCTGACCGACCAGAAGGGATCGAGCCTGATCATCGAGGTCGTGCGGCACCTGATCGGCGCGGGCGAGTCCCTGCAATTCGCCCTGCTGGGCAGCGGGGAAAAGGCCCTGGAGAACGCCTTCCGGGATCTGGCCAGACGCTTCCCCGAACAGGTGGCGGCCCGCATCGGCTTCGACCCGGCCCTGTCGCACCGGATCGAGGCGGGCGCGGATTTCTACCTGATGCCCTCGCGCTTCGAGCCCTGCGGGCTCAACCAGTTGTATTCGTTGCGCTATGGAGCCATCCCCATCGTGCGGGCCACCGGCGGGCTGAAGGACTCGGTGGTCGATCCTCGCGACAACGCCGCCCAGGCCACGGGCATCCAGTTCACCGCGTATTCGGCGGCCGCGCTCCAGAAGGCCATGGTGAAGGCGCTGGCCCTGTGGCAGGAACCGGCCTGGCTGCGGCACATGCGCCACAACGGCATGACGACCGATTTCTCCTGGGAGAAGCAATCGGCCGAATACGTCTCCCTGTACGACTCGGTCTGCCGCGAGTAGGCGGAGGCGGCCCGCTGGGTTGTCTCCCGGGATTCACCCCCAGGATTTGCTCC
>JBEGWF010000185.1:0-11985 GCA_041177965.1 Verrucomicrobiota bacterium
GCGGTGCCGGTGCTCGAGACCGACACCGTGGCGTCGCTGCACCAGCGCATCCAGGAGGCCGAGCGCACGCTCTATCCCGAGACGCTCGCCCGATGGGCCCGCGGCGGCTGGGCGACCCCGGGCCGGACCGGCGCCCGGGCCTAGCGTCCGGTCTGCGGGCTTCCCGACCGAAGGCGCTTCGGCTTTCCTCGGACCCGTCCCTCCCATGCGCCTGCGCCGAATCCTTCTCCGGAGCCTCGCCTTTCTGGCCGGTCTCGTGTTGCTGCTGGCCACATTGGCCGGGGGCCTGTGGATGTATTTCCACCCGACGGTGGGGTCGATCCGGCGGGTCACCTACGGACAGCGCCACGGCAAGGACCTCACCTACGACGTGGTCCGACCCGAGAGTCCGAACGGACTCGGGGTGGCCTTGATGGTCAGCGGCAGTTGGAAGTCGGGCACGAACAGCTTCCGCCCGTGGATGACCGCCCCGCTGTTGCGCCGGGGATACACGATCCTGGCGGTCTGCCACGTGTCCCAACCGGAGGCGACGGTCGCCGAGATCTTCGAGGACGTCAGTCGCGCGGTCCGCCACATCCGCCACCACGCCCGCGAGCACGGCATCGATCCCGCACGCCTCGGCGTCACCGGGGGCAGCGCCGGCGGGCACCTCAGCCTGCTGTTGGCCACGCGGGGCGGGCCCGGCCCGAGGACGGCAGCCGATCCCATCGACCGCGAAAGCAGCGCGGTGCAGGCGGTGGCCATCTTCTATCCCGTGACCGACCTGCTGAACCTCGGCGACTCGACCGAGAACCTCCGCGACGGAGGACCGCCCAAGAGTTTCGTGAAAGCCTTCAGACCCCAGCCTTCGGGACCGACCCGTTGGGTGGACATCGGCAGGCCGCTCTCCCCCATCTTCCACGTGCACTCCAACACGCCGCCCTCGCTCATCTACCACGGCGACGCCGACACCCTCGTGCCGCTGGACCAGTCCCAGCGCTACCAGGCCCGTGCCCGGGAACTCGGTCGCACCGTGGAACTGATCGTGCATCCCGGGGGCAGCCACGGATGGCTCACCATGCCCTGGGACATCCGCCATTTCGGCGACTGGTTCGATCGACACCTGCGGTCCGAGGCGACCGGTGCCACGGGCGGCGCGCGCTGAAAAATCCGTCCTTGGCACCCCGGGCCGGGCTGGGCTTCATGCTGTTCCAGCATGGCGACCTCCCCGACTCCCGCCGTTTCCGGCAACCCATCCCGACTGGCCGGCCTCGATGCGTTGCGCGGCTTCGACATGTTCTGGATCTGCGGTGCCGACGCCTTCGGTCACGCCTTCCTGAAGGCCGCCAACGGCCCGGTGAGCCACGCGCTGGCCGAACAGTTCGAGCATGTGGCATGGCAGGGGTTCCGTTTCTACGACCTCATCTTCCCGCTCTTCGTCTTCATCAGCGGCATCTCGATCGTCCTCTCGCGCAGCGCCAAGCCACCGGCGGGTGACCGAGGCCCGGCCTTCCTGGGGATCGCCAAACGCGCCGCCCTGCTCTACCTGCTGGGCGTGTTCTTCTACCGCGGCTACGCCGGATGGGAGAACGACATCCGCTACCTGGGGGTGCTGCAGCGCATCGCCCTGTGCTACTTCTCGGCGGCCACGCTGCACCTGTTCCTGAGCCCGAGGGCGCTGAAGGTCACCGTGGTCGGCATCCTCCTGGGTTACTGGGGCCTGATGACGCTCGTGCCGGTGCCCGGCGTCGGACCGGCCAATCTCCAACCCGACACCAACCTGGCGCACTGGGTGGACTCGCAGTTCCTGGGCGGCAAGAAATGGAATGGTGCCCACGATCCGGAGGGGCTGCTCAGCACCCTGCCGGCCATCGCCTCCTGCCTGTTGGGCGTGCTGGCCGGGCTGTTCCTCACGGACCCCACCCGGACGCCCGCCCAGCGCCTGAAGGGCCTCACGGTGGCGGGGCTGGCGCTCCTGGCGACCGGGCATCTGTGGGGCCTGGCCTTCCCGATCATCAAGAACCTCTGGACCTCGTCGTACGTCTGCGTCGCGGGCGGTTGGAGCTGCCTGCTGTTGGCCCTGTTCCACGGTCTCATCGACGTGAAGGGCTGGTCCGGCTGGGCCCGGCCGTTCACCTGGATCGGCATGAACTCCATCGCCGTCTACCTCGCGTCGAACCTGGCCGATTTCGGAAAGCTGGCCAAGCGCCTGACCGGAGGCGAGGTCTCCACCTTCCTCGACGGGCTGCACCCGGGGACCGCGGGGTTGGTCACCGCCTTCGTGTCGGTGGGCTTCTGCATCTGGCTGGCCTGGCTCCTCCACGGACGAAGGATCTTCCTGCGGGTCTGAACCGACGAACCCCGAGCGCAACCCCTCCATTTTCCGACATGGCCTCCGCACCGAATCCCGCCCCGCTCCCCGCTTCCGAGCGCCTGATGTCCCTCGATGCCCTCCGGGGCTTCGACATGTTCTGGATCGTCGGCGGTGCCGGCATCCTCCGGGCCCTCGAGAAATTCAGCGGATCGCCCGTCTTGAGCGGCATCCGGCAGCAACTCACGCATGTGGAATGGGCGGGCTTCCGGTTCTACGACCTGATCTTCCCGCTCTTCGTCTTCATCGCCGGCGTGTCGCTGACCTTCTCCACCGGCAAGGCCGTGGAGCGGGCCGGGAAGGCCGGGGCCGTGAAGCGCCTGCTCACCCGCGGCCTGCTGCTGTTCCTGGTCGGCGTGTTCTACTCGGGCGGCCTCTCGCAGGGTCTGGACGGGGTACGCTGGCTCGGGGTGCTCAATCGCATCGCCCTGGCCTCCACCGCCGCGGGCATCCTGCTGGTGTTCCTGCCGATCCGGGCCCTGTTGGGGGTCTGCGCCGGCATCCTGCTCGGCTATTGGGCGCTGTTCGCCTGGGTGCCCGTGCGGGCCATCGCGCTGACCCCGGCCTCGGTGCAGGAAGGGATGGCGCGGACCGGGGCCACGAACGCGCTGCAACTCTACCAGAACACGACCCAGCGGGTCCGGGGCGTGTATGAGCCGGGCCTGAACGTGGTGAACCACTTCGACTTCGAACATCTCCCGGGCAAGAAGTACGACACCTACTACGATCCCGAGGGCATCCTGAGCACCTTCCCGGCGATCGCCACCTGCCTGCTCGGCGTGTTCGCCGGCGCGTTGCTGCGTCAGGGATCGCTCCGGCCGACCCAACGGACCGTCCGGCTCATCCTGGCCGGACTCGGCTGCCTGGCCGTGGGATACGCCTGGAACGGGGCCTTCCCCATCGTGAAGAAGCTCTGGACCTCGTCGTTCGTGCTGTTCGCCGGTGGTTGGAGCTTCCTGCTGCTGGCCGGCTTCCACCAGGTGGTGGATGGCTGGGGCAAACAACGATGGTGCCAGCCCTTCGTCTGGATCGGCACCAATGCCATCACGCTCTACCTGCTGGCCAGCATCGTGGGCTACGGTGCGGTGGCCGGCCGATTCCTGTCGCCGGACCTCAAGGCCCGACTCGGCACGACCGGAGAGGTGCTCCAGGCGGCCGGCGGACTGCTGGTGCTCTTCCTCTTCGCCCGGGCCCTGCACCGCCGGAAGCTCTTCCTGCGGTTGTAGACCCCGGCCGGGGAACACGATCCGGGACCGTCAGGGCGCCACCGACAGACGCTCCTCGACCGCATCCCGCTTCATGAGCACCCCTTGCTCCTTGTAGGCGCGCAGCACGAAGTGGGTCGCCGTCGAGAGCACCCCCTGGATGGTGGAGAGCTTCTCGGAGACGAATGCCGCGACCTCGCGCAGGTCGGATCCCTCCACCTCCACGAGCAGGTCGTAGCCCCCGGACATCAGGTGGCAGGAACGCACCTCTTCATACCGCGAGATCCGCTCGGCCAGCTTGTCGAAGCCGCCGCCGCGCTCCGGGGTGATCTTCACCTCGATCATCGCGCGGACCACGTCGTGACCGAGCTTCTCCTCGTTCACCACCGCCCGGTATCCCAGCAGGATGCCCTCGGCCTCGAGGCGGGAGATCTCGGCCCGGATCTCGGCCTCGGAGCGGCAGAGCATCGCCGCCAGCGCGGCCGGGCCCAGGGTGGCATCCTGACGAAGCAGCTTGATCAACGCGTCCATGGGTCCAGCAAAGCCGAGCCGTTCCCCGGTTTGAAGGCGTAAGTTCACCGATCGGAGGGCGGGCCGAACCCAGGCCGAACCCGGAATGGACACCACTCGGGAAACCACTCGGGATTTGACGGCGCGCCGACGATCCGTCACCGCTTAGCGATGCAACGCCCGCTCGCCCTAGCCACCCTGATCGCCACCGCCGCCGCCGCCCATGGGGGCGACTGGACCGAGTACCGCGGCCCCCGGCATGACGGTTCCACGACCGAGAAGGTCGCGACGAAGTGGCCGGCCGGTGGACCCAAGGTCCTCTGGAAGGTCCCCAGCAACGCCGGGTTCAGCTCGTTCGCCGTCGCCGGGGGGCGCTGCTTCACCCAGGAATTGCGGGACACCGGCGGCGCGATGCTCGAGACGCTGGTCGCCCGCGATGCCGACACCGGCAAGGAGCTCTGGGCCGCGGCCCTGGGCCCCATCAAGACGGGCGACGGCGGCGACGACGGCACCAAGGAGAACCGGGGTGGCGACGGTCCGCGTTCCACGCCCGCCGTCCAGGGAGGCCGGGTGTACACCTTCTCGGCCAAGCTGCTGGTCCAGGCCTTCGACGCCAAGACCGGCAAGGAACTCTGGAAGCGCGACATCGCCAAGGACCATGGCGGGCGCAACATCTCCTGGCAGAACGCCCAATCCCCGGTGATCGAAGACGGCCGGGTCTTCGTGGCCGGCGGCGGCGCCGGTGAGAGCCTGATGGCCCTCGATGCCAAGACCGGGGCACCCCTCTGGAAGACCGGCGACGAGAAGATCACCCACGCCTCGCCCGTCGTGGCCACGATCCATGGCGTCCGCCAGGTGATCTGGTTCCTGCAGTCGGGCCTGGTGTCGGTCGATCCCAAGACCGGCGCGGAACTCTGGCGCCACGGCTTCCCCTACAAGGTCTCGACGGCCGCCTCACCGGTGGTCTCGGGCGACATCGTTTACTGCTCGGCCGGCTACGGCGTGGGCGCGGGTGCCGCCAAGGTGGCCAAGAACGGGGCCCAGTGGACCGCCACCGAGGCCTACCGCTTCCCGGGCAACAAGCCCTTGGCCAACCACTGGTCCACGCCGGTGCTCAAGGACGGCCACCTCTACGGCATGTTCCAGTTCAAGGAATACGGGAACGGTCCGGTCAAGTGCGTGGACATCGCCACCGGCACGGTGAAGTGGGAGCAACCCGGATTCGGCCCCGGCCACGTGATCCTGACCGCCAGCGGCGTCCTGGCCCTCTCCGACGACGGGCACCTGGTGCTCATCGACAGCAACGCCTCGGCCTACAAGGAACTGGCCCGCGCCGACGTGCTGGACGGCAAGTGTTGGACCACCCCGGTGCTGGCCAATGGCAAGATCTTCGCCCGGTCGACCAAGGAAGCCGTCTGCCTCGACCTCGGCCGTTGATAGCGATGGGCCCGAGCCCAAGCCCGACGTCCGAGCCCGACGTCCGAGCCGAACCTCCGGGCCCCAATCGTCTCTCAATCGACGAAGACGAACTCGTTGAGGTTGAGCATCAGCCGGCAGGTGCTGGCCAGGCCGTGCTGCCCGGTGTGTCGGACCAGCGCCTCGGACTCTTCGGGCGCGGGGGCGCGGCCCAGGGCCTGACGCATCGCCAGCGCGACCTGCGCCGGCACCTCCGGAGCCTCGCGCTGGAGGCGCAAGGCCCAGTGCCGGGACATGGCCACGGCCAGCTTCTGGTTCATCAGGGCCAGGGCCTGGAGGGCGTTGAGCGTCTCGTTGCGCCGGTCCACCGAGATCGACGGGTCGGCGCAGTCCAGGGCCGACATCATCGGCTGCGGCTGGGAGCGGACGAGGAACCGGTAGACCGAACGGCGGTGCGATGCGGGGTCCTCCGGATCATGGAGCGCGTACTCGTAGTGGGGCGAATGCTCCGGGCGCTCCAGCACGAAATCCTTGAAGCTCGGCCCGCCCCCGCGCTCATCGAGTCGACCGGCCACCCACAGCATCGAATCCCGGATCGCCTCGGCCTCTAGCTTCCGTCGGTTCATCCGCCAAAGCAGCCGGTTGTCGGAGTCGCGGGCCACGCCCGGGTGGGTGTCCGGACGCGCGATGGTCGAAGTCTGCCGATACGTCCTGCTGGTCACGATGAGGCGGTGCAAGGCCTTGAGGGACTGACCGTGATCGCGGAACCACACCGCCAGCCAGTCCAGCAGCTCGGGATGGCTGGGAGACACCCCCATGCGTCCGAAATCATTGGCCGTCTCGACCAGGCCGCGGCCGAAATGGTACTGCCACACCCGGTTCACGATCGATCGCCAGGTCAGGACATTGCCCGGGTCGGCGATCCACTCGGCCAGGGCCACTCGGCGCTGTCCCTCGGGAAGGGCCGGATCGACGTCGATGCCGCGCCCCAGCCCCAGCGATAGCGGCACCCCCGGCGCGATTTCCGTCCCGGGCTTGCGGACATCACCCCGGGCCAGCACATGGACGGGACGGGGTTTGCCCCCGTTGGGTCCGGTTCCCCGGAACGCCCCGCTGCCATGGTGCACCGTGCCGGCATAGACCACCCGCTGCGGCGGCAGGCCGGCAATGTCGCGCATCACCGAATCCAGATCGGCCCGGAGCGGAGCCAGGCGGGCCAGGGTGTCCTTCAGGGCCGGCTGGGCCTCGAGGGCTTGGCGTTCCTTCCGCAGACGGACCAACGCCTCCCCGGTGGCCGACTCGGTGCGGCCCGGAAACCAGCCGTCGGTGAGGTTGTCGCGTCCCCAGCGCGGGGCCGCCTCGATGGAGCCCTCGGCGGTCACCGCCGCGCCCAGCGCCCGATTGACGCCCTCCGCGTCGAAGACCTCCACCTCGGACAGCGCGAAGATGTAGTCCTTCATCCGGTGGGCCAACCGGATGGCGGTGAATCGCAGGTACCGCCCGCGCAGGCCCGGCACCGCCACCTCGCGCGGCTTCGTGCCGGGATTGGGCAGGTCGGCGGCCGTCTGATCCTCGAGACTCCGGACCCCGGTCTTGAACTCGGGATCGTCGGACAGCTCCACGCGGTACCGGGGCGGGAACCCGAAGCCCTTGCCGATGCCGTTGAAGTCGTCGTGGCAGCCGGCGTAGAGCACCCGGTGGATCTCGACCGGCCGCCCCAGATCGACCTGCACCCACTGCGCCACGTCGGGGCTCGACTGGATGGGCGAGTGCCACCCCATCTCGGGCCGCGACGGCTCCTTCGCTCCCGCCTCGGCGGCGGCGATGCGGCGGTCGAGCAGCGCGAACCGTCGCCCCCCCAACCGGGCCATCTCGTCGTCCAGGGCCTTCTTGCGGCCCTGCAACTCCGCCTTGCGGGCCTCCAGCGAACGTCGACGCGCGGCCACGGCGGGATCGGCATCGTACTTGCGGTCGGCCCGGTCGAGCGCGGCGAACACCGCCGTCAATCGGTAGTACTCCTCGGAGCGGACAGGATCGAACTTGTGATCATGGCAGCGCGCGCACTGCACGGTGGTGCTGTTGAAGGTGTTCATCACCGTGGCCACCATGTCGTCCCGATCGAGCATCCGGGCGATCTTGCCATCGGTCTTCGACTCCGGGACCTCCGCGTGGCCGATCAGGTCCCAGGGGCCGGCCGAGATGAACCCGGTGGCGGTGATGCCGTCCTCGGTGTCCGGCCACAGCACGTCGCCGGCGATCTGCTCGCGGATGAAGCACCCGTAGGGCTTGTCGGTGTTCAGGGCCCGGATCACGTAATCGCGATAGGGCCAGGCATTGGGGCGCGGCTGGTCCTTGTCGTAGCCGTGGGTCTCGCCGTAGTGGACCACGTCGAGCCAATGGCGCGCCCAGCGCTCGCCATATCGGGGCGAGGCCAGGAGACGATCCACGCAGCGTTCGTAGGCGCCGGGGGCGGCATCCTCCTCGAAGACCTTCATCTCGGCCGGCGTGGGCGGCAGGCCCGTCAGATCGAGACTCACCCGACGCAGCAGCGTGCGACGGTCGGCCTCGGGAGACGGCGGAATCCCCTCTCTATCCAAGCGGTCCTGGATGAACGCATCGATCGGATGGGCGCGGGCCGCGGCACTCGAGGCCGAGGCGCGGGAGGCGGAACCCGCAGGAACGCGGGGAGCCGACAGCGGTCGGTACGACCAATGGGGCGCTGGGGTGGGCGCATTGGTGGCAGTGGCTCCCCACGCCGTGCGGGCCAGGATCACCGCCAGAGTCACACCCCCAACACGGGCCAGGCTGCCGAAACTCCGGGGGATCCTCATGATCCACGACCTTATTTCCGCCGCCCGAACCCCACAAGCCCTGAGCATCCGACGGGCGATGCAGCCGGCGATCGCCCCCACCGATTCCCGAGCCGCCTCATGGGAATCCGCCTCCTCCGATCGGGTCTCCGGATGTCCGGGTCGGACCTACTTCTCGGGCGGAGCAGCCTCCCCGAGCCGACGCTCCAATTCCTGGACGCGACGCAGCAATTCGGGCAGGCGTTCCATGGCCAGATACTGGCGCTTCATCACGCGGTCGGGCCCGGCCGGGGATCCCATCCATTTCTGACCCTCCGGGATCGCGTGCATCACCCCGGACTGTGCGGCGATGGTCACGCGGTCGGCGATCCGGAGATGGCCCGCCACGCCGACCTGACCGGCGATGGTGACATAGTTGCCGATCTTGGTGCTGCCGGCGATGCCCACCTGGGCGACCAGGATGCAATGCTCGCCGATGGTCACGTTGTGGGCGATCTGCACGAGGTTGTCGATCTTGGTGCCCCGGCCGATCACCGTGGCCCCGAGCGCCGCCCGATCGATGGTCACATTCGCGCCGACCTCGACGTCGTCGTGGATGATCACCTGACCCACCTGGGGTACCTTGCGATGCTCGCCCTTGTCGAAGACGTAGCCGAACCCATCGGCCCCGATGACCGATCCCGCATGGATGCGGACCCGCTTTCCGAGGCTGCTGCGCGGATACAGCGTGACATTCGGATGCAACCGGCACCCTTCGCCCACGACACAATCGTCGGAGATGAAATCGCGACCGATGAGCACGGCCTGCGCACCGATCCGGACCCGCTCGCCGATGACGCATTGGGGACCGATGTGCGCCGAGGGGTCGATCTGCGCGGAGGCGGCCACCACCGCCGACGGATGGATGCCTGCCGGTGGCACGGGCTCCGGGAAGAACAGCGGCAGGACCAGGGCGAAGGCGACCCGGGCGTTCTCGACCTGCAGGATGGTCTTGCCCGTGGCCGAGCGGAACTCTCCGGCGACCAGGATGGCCGAGGCGGCACTCTGGTCGGCTCTCAGGAAATAGGCCTCGTTCTCGGCGAAGGTGAGGTCTCCCGGTTTGGCGCCATCAGCCGGTGCAAACCCGGTCAATTCGAGGGAAGGGTCGCCGACGACACGACCGCCGACACGCTCGGCGACCAGGCTGGTGGTCAAGGTTGGCATAAGAAACGGTCCTCGGCGGAACACCCGCGACACCGGCGAAAACCGGTCTCCGAGGATCACCGGCCCGCCGCCCCCGGCACAATCTTTCGTTTTATCCCTGTCGTTTTACCCCCTTTCGAGTGCAGCCCACCCCCATGCCGCAGCGGAGCGGGATCGGTCCGCAGCCCGCTCTGGAAGCGATCACCCAACCCCCCTCGCGCATGGCGCGAAAGCCCCATCCTCGCCAGAGCTTCCCTGCGGGCGAAGGACGGGTCCCGCGGAGCCCACTCAAGGGCACATCGCACCAGTATGGAGTGACCCCTTTTGTGTAAATATGCGGGACCGACCCCTTTGGAGATCGGAGGGTCAGTCCAGATACCGGTGCAGCCACTCGAAGATCGTGGCGTGCCACAGACGGCTGTTCTGCGGCTTGAGCACCCAGTGGCCCTCGTCCGGGAAATACAGCAGCCGACTCGGGACACCCTGGCGCTGCAGGGCGGTGAAGAGCGCCAACCCCTGGCCCACCGGCACCCGGTAGTCCAACTCGTTGTGGATGATCAGGTTCGGCGTGCGGAACCGGGCGGCGAAGCGGTGGGGCGAATCGCGATCGAACCCCCGGGTCTTCCACGGGATCCCATGCTCCCACTCGTCGAACCACAGCTCGTCGGTCGATCCGTACATCGAGTGGAACTCGAACACCCCGCAGTGGGTCACCAGCGTCTTGAACCGGTCCGTATGTCCCTGGAACCAGTTCATCATGTACCCCCCATAACTGGCCCCGGCCGCGGCCATGCGGTTCCGGTCGATCCATGGCTGACGCTCGCACCAGTCCAATGCCGCCATCAGGTCGCCATACACCTTGCCGCCCCAGTCCCGCGAAATGTCGTCGGTGAACTTCTGACCGAAACCCGTCGATCCTCGCGGATTCGGCATCGCCAACACCCACCCCTGGGCCGCCCAGAGCTGCGGATTCCAACGGTAGGACCATCCGTCCAGGAAGGAGCCCTGAGGCCCCCCGTGCACCCAGAACACCAGCGGATAGCGCTTGGCCGGATCGAACCCCGGCGGCTTCAGGATCCACAGCTGCACCGGCACCCCACCCTTGCCCTTCACCGTCACCGATTCCGGGACCGGCAATCGCCACCCGGCCCGAAGCTCCGCGTTCGGATCCCACACCGTGGCCAACCGACCCGAGCCCACCTCCAGCGACCGGAGCACCGCCGGGGAATCCATCCGCGCCTCCAGGAAGAACACCGAGGCCCCGTCGGCACCCGCCACCGCATCGCTCGCCGACCCCGCCGAGGTCAGCGCGCGCGGTGCCGCCTCCCCTTCCGGATCCACCCGCCACAGCAGCTTGCGGCCCTGCGACTCGGCCTCGAGCACCAACCGCCCGTCCTTCGACCAGGCGATGGCCTCCACCGAATGGTCCCAGTCGCGGGTCCGGCTGTGGACCCGCCCCGTCTTCAGGTCGCGGAGCATCAACTGCCAACGGTCCGCCTCGAAGCCGGGCCGCGACTGCGCCCGGTAGGCCAACCAGCGCCCATCCGGCGAGAACTGCGGACACCCGTCGGCCGCCCGTTGCTTGGTCAGCACCGTGCGCCGGGAACCATCCACCGAGACCGACACCAGGTTGTGATCGGTGGACCAGGACTCCTCGCGCACCAGGGCCGGTGAGGGCGTGTGCACGAGCGACTTCGAGTCGGCCGCCCATGCGAACTCGTCGCCCGCGGCGAAAGTGCTCGACCAGGGCACGGCATCCTGCGGCCCCGGGGTCAGGTCCACGGGTTCCCCCACGGCGGCACCATCGGAGACCGAGAGCACGAACAGGTGATTGCGCCGACCGTCGTTCATGCTGTCCCACTTGCGCACCGGCAGCGCGTCATAGACGCGGGCCTTCACCTTGCCCTTTTCGATGGACTGGATCCGCTCGCGATTGAGGCGTTCGGATTCTCCCGGGGGCTTCCCGGAGAATTCCGGGAACACCGACGACAGGAAGGCGATCCGGGAACCATCCGGCGACCAGATCGGAGCGCTCGCGCCGGTGGACAGGCGTGTCAACGGCTTGGCCTCGCCGCCCTCGACGGCCTGGATCCAGGCCTGGAACTCCCCGTCGCGGTTGGACTCGAAGACCAGCCAGCGCCCATCCGGCGACCAGCGGGGGTGGCGGTCGTGCTTGGGCGATGCGGCGAACTTCCGTGGCGTGCCGCCGGCGGCCGGCACCAACCAGATGTCGCTGTCGGTGCGGTTCTCGACGAGGTCGGGCGTGGTCACCACGCAGGCGATCCACCGGCCATCCGGGGAGGGCTGCGGATCGCTCAACCGCCGGAGGGAGGCCAACCCCTCGAAAGTGAGCCCCCCGACGGGCTCCGCCGCCCGGCCCCCCTCCACGGACATCGACACCCCCAAGGCCAGCACGACCGGAATCGCCCGAAACATCATCGATCCAGTGAACCCCAGTCGGGGCCCGCAGGCAAAGCCTGCGAAACCCCACCGTTTCCGGCACATCCACCCG
>JBEGWF010000186.1:0-6401 GCA_041177965.1 Verrucomicrobiota bacterium
TCCTCTTCAATGGTGCCGCCCTCGTTGGTGGTCATGTTGCACCGGTGGAACCCGGTGGCGATCTGCTGCTCCTCGGTGGCCCCGGGCAGCAGGTCCCCGGCGATTTGCTCCACGGTGAACCGGTCGAAAGGCAGGTTGCGATTGAAGGCCCCGATGACCCAATCGCGGTAGGGCCACATCTCCCGGTAGTTGTCGAAGTGCAGGCCGTGCGTGTCGGCATAACGGGCCGCGTCGAGCCAATAGCGGGCGCGGTGCTCACCCCACTGCGGCGTGTCCATGAGGCGGTCGACCCAGCGCTCGTAGGCGTCGGTGCGCGAGTCGCGGACGAACTCCTCGACCCATTCGGGCCGAGGCGGCAGACCGGTGAGGTCGAGGGCGGAGCGCCGCGCGAGGCTCCGGCGGTCGGCCTCGGGATTGGGTTTGAGCCCCTTGGCTTCGAGCCCGGCCAAAATGAACGCATCCAACCCACCACGAACCCATCCGGCGTCTTTCACCGGAGGTAGGGCCGCCTTCTCGGGCTTCAGGAACGACCAGTGCGGCTGCCATTGGGCTCCCTCGAGAATCCACCGCTTCACGGTCTCCTTCTGGGCGGGAGTCAGATCCTTGTGGGCCTCAGGCGGGGGCATGACCTCATCGGCATCGGTGGTGATGAGGCGCTGCCAGAGAGGGCTCTTGCCGAGATCTCCCGCCACCACGGCCGGCCCGCGCTTGGCGGTGGCGGCGAAGAAGCCCTCCTTCGTATCGAGCCGCAGGCCGGCCTTGCGGGTGCCGGGATCCGGGCCGTGGCAATGGAAGCAGGCGTCAGACAGGATGGGCCGGATGTCGCGGTTGAAGCCCACCGGTTCGGCGGCGCGAGCGGCGGAGGCGAGCGTGCCCCCGGACAGGAGCGCGGCCAGGATCCAAGCCGGGGCCGAGACCGAGCCGAGGAGCACACGCGCAACGTTGTGGGAGGACTTCATGAGGGCTGTGAATCAGGTTAGGCAAACGGACGATCCCGCGCTAGGCGCCATTCGACCGCCATTCGACCGAGAACCCATCAACCATGGCCACCCTCAGGGCAAGATCGGGGGAGTGGGGAGGATCGGGCGAACGAGACCGAGTGAGTGGATTGCCCCTTGATCAGCGAACGGTTTTCCGTACGTTCTCGAATCATGTTGAGTCTGTCGGCCACCGAAGCACGGGCTTCCCTGTATTCGCTCATGGATCAGGCGGCCGCGTCGCATGAGCCCATCCACATCACCGGAAAGCGCACGAACGCGATCCTGATGTCCGAAGAAGACTGGAGCGCGATCCAGGAGACATTGTTCCTGCTATCGATCCCCGGCATGAGAGACTCCATCCGAGCGGGCATGGAGACGCCGGTCGGCCGATGCGGCACCCGCCTGCCATGGTAGTCTGGCGATTGGTCTACACCAAGCAGGCCCAGAAAGACGCCAAGAAGCTGTCCGCCAGTGGCCTCAAATCCAAGGCGATCCAACTCTTGGAAATCCTCGCGGAGGATCCTTTCCGCAACCCTCCGCCGTTTGAAAAACTGGTGGGGGATCTGGCCGGTGCCTACTCCCGGCGGATCAACATCCAACACCGAGTGGTGTATCAGGTGTTCCCCGTCATCAAAACGGTGAAGATCCTCCGACTGTGGACTCACTACGAATGAGTGAGCAGGCCTGGCGGAAGCCCGAGCCCTACCAATTGACCTCTTGGACCTGGAAGTGAGTCCTGTGCGGGCTGTGCGGGCTGTGGTCTAGGGGTTCGGCGGGAAAGTCGCGGGATCGAAGGGCGGATGCGCCGGATCGTGGATGGGACGACCGACCGCGTCGATGAGCGTCGGGGTCACCAGGACGAACAAACGGCTGACCTGGTCCTGCACGCCTTCTTTGCGGAAGAACCGGCCGATGAGCGGGAGGTCTCCCAGATAGACCGTCTTGTCGACGAACCGCACCCGGTGGGTGAGCGCTCCCACATCGATGAGCACACTCTGTCCGTCCCAGATCCACCTCCGCTCCCTGGCCCAGACGAGGTTGGTTCGGACCAAGGTTTCGGAGGCTCCGTTCGAATCGGACCCATCTCCAAGAACTTGCACCATGGAAAAAAAGACGGAGAGCTCGATGGCCGGGTTCGACACGTCGGGAATGACCTGGAGGGTTGGGCCCGCGTTCTTGCCGTCGATCGCTCTGACATCCGACACTGAGATTTCCGCCGCACGGTTCGCCAACGTCATCACACGCGGTGCGGTCAGGAAATCGATCCCATCGCGTTCATTGAAGACCTTGATCAAGTCACGGGTTGCCGTCGCCGTAAGCCGGACGGAACTACGGTTCGTGGAAAGCACGCCGACCAACTCCGGAGGCAAGGAACCCCGGATCTCGACGAATCGCCCTTGGATATCGACCTGCAACGGCGCACCGATCGCTGGGACGGCAGAACCGTCGAGAGCCCGCGGGCTGGCCGGTGCGGCGGGCTGAGACTGGGAGGCGGAGTTTGATTCCGCGGGAGCGGTCGGGGTGGGCTTCAAACTCGCCGTCGAACCACCCGCCAGGAACGTTTTCGAATCCGTCGGTGCCTTCGCCGCCGGCGCAGGCGGAGCCGGGGTCTCGACGCGCCGGGCGAAGCCCATCGGCAGGAACAACGCACCGGCCAAGAGCACGGTCACCCAGCCGACCCAGCCCAAGCAGGCACTGCGAGGCAGCGGCCGTTCCACCAGGCGTCGGACCCGGGCTTCGAGCCGCCCACCCGATTCCAGAATGCCCAGGAGGGCCATGGGCATTCGTGACGGGATCACACACGTCCGGGCCACGGCGACCAGCGTGGCGGGGTACTCGTCGGAGCCCGGCTCCAGCATCACGGCTTCATCAACCGCCGCCTCGCGCAAGGCCCGGACGCGGGCGTTGGCGAACCACACCAGCGGATGCCACCACCACACGATCTGGACGCAGACCTGGAGCAGGTTCCACCCGAGGTCCCGCCGTGCGAGGTGGATCAACTCATGCCGCAATACCAGCCGGAGCGCCTGAGAATCGAGCTGCTCGATGAGCCCTCGCGGCAACAGGATGACCGGCCGGAACAGCCCACACAGGGCTGGACCCTGCTGCGTGTCGGTGAGGAGCACCCAGGGCAAGGGCCTGCGCAATCCGAGGTCGAATGCTGTCTCGGTCAGCAGCGCCCGTACAGCCTCCGGGGCATCGGTCGACGCCCGCAGGCGTCGGGCCACCGCTCGTCCCCGGGCCCATGCCCAGAGCCCGAAGCCCATCGACCCGCCCACCCAAACCAACAACAGCCCGCCGGTCCCCCGGAGCTGCGGGGAAGTGGGTCTGAAATCGGTCGTTGCGGTAGGCACCGGGCCGGGGACCTCGCTGCCGGTGGCCCTGCCCCCATCGACCTGATCCACGGATCCGAGGGCACGGATGGGTGAGACCAGCTGGGGGGCGATCCAATAGGCCAACGCCGTGGGAGATGGGAGGTCGGTGGGCAACAGGAACTTCACCACCACCAGCATCCAGAGCCCACAGCGGAGGGCGGCCCGGGCGCGATCCCGCAACACCCGATCGATCGCCAGCATCAGGGCCGTCAGCGCGGCGGCCTGGAGTGTCATGCGGAGTCCGGCCACGACCGCGGTCTGGCCCGCGGCGTTCAAGAAGGTGACAAGGAGATCGGTCATGGTCGGATGGATCAGGGTTTGCGGGTGCGGGCTTTGGTGGCCCGGGCCTGACGCTGGGCCGCGATGAGGGCCTCGAGCTGATCCAGCTGGCCCGAGTCGAGGCGCTCGGATTCGATCAGGCACTGCACCATGGGCGTGAGCGCGCCATCGAAGGCGTTCTCCAGCGCGTAGCGCAGTTCGCCCAATTGGGCCTGCTGCCGCGACACCGCCGATCGGTAGAGGGTCAGGTTGCGGAGTTTCTCGGAGGTCAGCAGACCCTTGGCCGCCATGCGCTCCATCACCGTGCGGACTGTGGAGACCGACCAGTCGCGCTGGCCGGCCAGGTGCTCCTGCACGGTCGGGGCCGGACACGGCTCGAGCCGCCAGACCGCCTTGATGACGGCCCATTCGGCCTCGGTGAGTTCCGGCAGGGAGGGGTTGTTGATCATGTGTGTCACCATATCGCTACATTTGTCGCTGTGTCAATGGTTCTGTCGTTTTTTAACGTCAAGATGAATTCCGGGGTTTTGGCCAGGGCGCCAAAACGGGCCAAACATCCCGCTTCCGATCGATTCATGCACCGATCTACGAAGTTCTTCGTTGATTCTACGAATTACTTCGTACACGTTCTGGTCCATGCCTCTCCAACACCGACGCCCCACCGAGGCGGAGTTGTCCATCCTGCGGGTCCTCTGGGCCAACGGACCTTCCACGGTCCGTCAGGTGGTCGAGCGCTCCGAGTCCGGGACCGGGTACACCACCATCCTCAAGCTCCTGCAGATCATGACCGAGAAGGGTCTGGTCACGAGGGACGACTCGCAGCAAAGCCACGTGTTCACCCCATCGCAACCCGAGGAGAAGACCCAGCGGCAACTGGTGGACGACCTGCTCGATCGCGCCTTCGGCGGGTCCGTCCAGAAGCTGGTCCTGCAGGCCCTGTCCGGCCGCAAGCCCTCCCGTGAAGAACTCACCGAACTGCGGAAACTCCTCAACACCCTCGACAACCGCCGCCCATGAACCCCTTCCCTCTCGACCTGTCGGTCCCCTGGATGATCCCCGCCGCCCAGGCCCTGCTCCATTTCCTGTGGCAAGGCACCGTAGTGGCGGCCGGCCTCGCCGTGGCCCTGCGCCGACTCCGCAACGCCTCCGCCTCCGATCGCCACGCCCTGGCCTGCGCCACCCTGGCCCTGATGGCGGTGGCACCGGTGGCGACCTTCTTCGCGTTGAAAACCGACGGGGTCGTGGTGGCCCCGATCGCCCCCATGGAGACTCCGGTACCGGCGACCCATGCCGGGTCGGCCCCCATCGTCTCGGCCGTCGAGGGCGGTTCCGGGATCCTCGCTCCGTGGATCCTGCCTTGGATCACCGCGGTCTGGATTGTGGGCGTGGCGATCTCGGTGCTGCGCCTGCTCGGCGGCGCGTGGCGGCTGCATCGATGGGCCACCCGTGAGACTTCGCCCGCACCCCGGGAGTGGCAGGAGCGCTGCGACTCTCTGGGTCGGCGACTGGACCTCCGACGCCCGGTACCCCTGCGGGAATCCGCCCGCGTCCATGGCCCGCTCCTCGTCGGGTGGTTCCGGCCGATGCTCGTGCTGCCGCTCGGGATGCTCCAGAGCCTGCCGGGTCTGCAAATCGAGGCGCTCTTGCTGCATGAATTGGCGCACGTGCGGGGCCGGGATCCGTTCATCCACCTGTTGCAGCGCTCGGTCGAGACCCTGCTCTTCTACCATCCGGCCGTGTGGTGGGTCTCGGAGCAGATCCGCCGCGAGCGCGAGCATCGCTGCGACGACCGGGTCCTCGAGGCCCAAGGCGAAGGGCACTCCCTGGCCGAAGCACTGGTGACACTGGCCGAGCGGGCGCACGCCGCCGAACCCCTGGCCTTGGCCGCGACCGACGGCTCCGTGGCCTCCCGTGTCCGACGCCTGCTGCAAGGTTCGCCCACCCGATCGACCCTCTCCCGCAAAGGCTGGCTCTGGATCACCGCCGCCCTGATCATGGTCTGCCTCGGGGTCGCCCTCGGGCCCATCGCGTTCGCGCCGCGCCTGTATGTCGCGACCGCCCGAGTCCGAATGGAATCCTCCACCTTCGACCCCTACCGATTGCTTGTGGCGATAGAGACGGTCAAATCAACCCGAATGCTGACCGATTTGGCGGAAAGACACCGGTTACCCAAGCGGTGGTCGATGGACAGGATTCTCTGCGTCGAGCGGCTGCGACACCGGATTCGGGTGACACAATATCGAAACACCCCGTTGCTGGAGATTCAGGTGGCCGACGAGGATCCGAACCTGTCCGCCGAGTTGGCCAATGGCGTGGCCTCCGATCTTGCATCGACGCCGAGAGAAGCCCACGGCGTCGAGATCCGTTTGGCCGAAGACGAAGCCAATTATATCTCCGATCAACTGGCCACCACCCGGTCGAGTCTCGGCAAGATGACGATGAACCCGTCGGATCCCAACTGGGTCTTTGCCAGCGCCAAGGCCAAGGTCCTGGAACAGAAGTTGGAGGAAGCCTTCCGGAAGGGATTGGAGATCCGCTCGAAGGCAAACTTCCAACTCCAACAGAACCAAGTCATCGACGACGCGGTGGCCTCCGGGCGGCCGATCCGATGGAAATCGGAATCGGGCGCTGGGTGGTGAATGCACCGAGGGCCTGGAACAAGGAGCCCCGGATCCCATCCCGACCGTCAGCCGGCCAAGGACCGCTTGTAATCGTGTGGCGGTTCCCCGTAACCGGCACGTCGTCGAGCCAAGGCCGGGGCCACGAT
>JBEGWF010000187.1:0-3578 GCA_041177965.1 Verrucomicrobiota bacterium
ACCGATGTGGATCGCGCCTCCTACGCCCTGATCACCGACCTCAAGCAGCGCGGCATGCTCGACGACACCTTGGTGATCTGGGGTGGCGAGTTCGGGCGCACCAACTATTCGCAGGGCAAGCTCACGGCCACCGATTATGGGCGCGATCATCATCCGAGGTGCTTCTCGGTGTGGATGGCCGGCGGTGGCATCCGGGGTGGCATGAGCTACGGCCGGACCGACGAGTTCGGGTACAACATCGTGGAGAACCCGGTGCATGTGCATGATTTGCAGGCCACCGCGCTCCATCAGTTGGGCATCCACCACGAGCGGTTGACCTTCCGGTTCCAGGGCCGCGATTACCGTCTCACCGACGTCCACGGCGACGTGATCAAGCCCATTGTGAGCTGAGCGGCTGGGATGCTTATCGCGACCGGTCGGCCGGGACGCCTCCGAGGAGGAGGGTGTGACAAGAGGCGGAGCGATCGGTCTGGTCGTGTCGTGTCGGGGGTTTGAACTCTCGGGGCGTGCGGTTGCGGGGAAAAAATCCTCGGCTGTGCCGGCGCCTGAGGCGTGATGTCAACGGCATCCCGAAGGATTGGTCGGGGCGATGTCCTTCAAAACGATCGACCGACAAAACGGCTTGCGGTGGCGCGGGTTTCGGACGATCTATGGCGCGGCTTTTCGATCTTTTGATTTTTCCCTGCCCGGTGCGTGTATCGAGACAGTGTCCCTCGACCTTGTTTCCCAATACGGGAGCATCAAAGCGGTTTTAAGTGCAACAAAGCCATGCCTCCTCTACAGGAAGGCGGCGAAGCACCCGCTGCTCCCACCTGGTTCCTTCGGTAAGAAGGGGCCCGTCTCCAACGGCCATGGTGGGGTTTCTTTCAGGCGGCGGTTTCGGTGACGTCTCTTCAGGGATGCGTCGGAGCCGCCGCCGTTTTGTTTTAGCCGCCCGCGTATCGTGTCTTGTTCGAGGCAGCTCGGAGGTGGGGGCGTGTCCTGAAGACCCTTGTGGTCCGAAAGGTTCGGAAGGCTCGAAAGGCCTCGGACGGCTGCTTGGCGCCGATCATGGATTCGGCCGTTTCAGTGTGAACGTCCCGCTGTCGAACCGGCTGTCGTACGTTGCGTTGAACTCGCCCGAGCCGATGGTTCCCGCCGTGTCGATCTTCACCCCGAACACCCGCTTCGAGCCCTTGAAGCGGAAAGCGTCGCCCGCGCGATCCCCCTGGATCGGGGTGCGGAACGTCCCGGAGTGTTTTCCCCATCCCGCGTGGAAGTAGGCGGAAAAGGCGTTGGTCCCCGTTGGCACCAGAACGGCCTTCAGCGGACCGCCATGGGCGTTGTTCGTGTTTTGCCAGGTCCCCACCCATCGTCCGGCGACCCCGTCGGTGGAGTTGGAGTGCGCGTTCTTCCAGCGGGTTTCGAACGAGGTGCATCCGCACATGGTCGACAGGATCGTCAGTGCCAGAGCGGTTCTGAATCGGTGGGGCCGGTTTTTCATGCGCGTGAGAATAGAATCGCCGCCGCCTGTCGGATGACAAGCGGCGGCGGTGTCCGGGCGGGGCGGGGGAATCACTTCACCCGGGCCAACAGCCAACCCTGGAGCTCGCTGATGGGGATCCGCTCCTGCTTGCCGTCATCGCGATGGCGCACGGTGACCGTGTTGAGCAGCTCCGGCTTTTCGCCCAGCGTGTCGAAGTCGATGGTGACGCAGTAGGGCGTGCCCGCCTCGTCTTGGCGCGCATACCGCCGACCGATCGCACCGGCGTCGTCGTAGAAGGCCATCACCTGTCCGCGCAGCGACTGGAACACCTCGCGGGCCTTGGCGACCAATTCCGGCTTGTTCTTCAGGAGAGGGAAGACCCCCACCTTCACCGGGGCCACGCGGGGGTGGAATTTCATCACCGTGCGCGTCTCGCTCTTGCCCTTCTCGTCGGTGGAGGTCGTTTCCTGGAAGGCGTTGGAGATGAGGGCTAGGATCAACCGATCCACGCCGGCCGACGGCTCGATGACATGGGGGATGTACTGCCCCTTGGCCAGACCTTCAGCGTCTTCCTTGGCGTCCAGCTCGGCCTTCTCCTGAGGCACGCCCGACTTGGTCAGGTACTTCAGGCGGGCGGCGTAGTAGCGGGCGGACAGCTCCGACTGCTTTTCGGCGGCCAACTTGCCCCAGGCCGTGCGCAGTTCCTCGTCGAACACGCCCATCAGCTTGCCCGAGTGCCGCTCGTGTTGGCTCAGGTCGAAATCGCTGCGAGCCGCGATTCCCTCCAGCTCGTCGCCCTTCACCTCGCCCGACTCATCGCGCTTGCTGAAGGGGAACTTGTAAAGGATGTCGGTGCAGGCTCGGGCGTAGTGGGCCAACTCCTCCGGGGTCTGGTGGTGGAAGCCCAGCGTCTCTTTGGAGAGCCCGATCCCCTCGTAGAAGCGCACCCGTTCCTCCACCCAATAACGGTGCCACGCCTGCCAGCCCCAATTCGGCTGCGGCTCGCCCGGATGCCCTGTATCGGCCACGGTCGCCACGCTTCCGTGGATCGCCTCGATCGCCTCGTCCGGCTTGATGAAGAACTCCAGTTCCATCTGCTCGAACTCGCGGGATCGGAAGATGAAATTGCGGGGAGTCACCTCATTCCGGAACGCCTTGCCGATCTGGGCGATCCCGAACGGAACCTTCTGGCGGGACGTCTCGTGGACATTCTTGAACTGGGCGAAGATCGCCTGGGCCGTTTCCGGCCGCAGGTAGGCGATGTTCTCGTCGGACTGGATCGGCCCCACATAGGTCTGGAGCATCAGATTGAACGGACGCGGTTCGGTCAGTTGGGCTCCGTTCTCGGGGTTGAAGCGCGTGGTGTTCTCCACCTTCTCGGTGCGTTCCCCTGACAGGACTGGCTGTGCGATACCGCGAGACGCGTAGAATTGCGAAGCCACATTCCGAGCGCTTTCCGGCGGCTTGCCGGCGGGCAGGAGCACCGAGAAGGGTTCCGCGCTCTCCTTGCCTGAAGCCGGGTCCTTGGCCCCTGAAAAGTGGAATACCTGGCCCGACTGCGGCTCGATCTGATCGGCCCGGAAGCGTTTCTTGGTCAGCAGGCAATCGCACATCGGATCACTGAACGTGTCCACGTGGCCTGAGGCCTTCCAGATCTGCGGCGCCATGATGATCGTCGCCTCCAACCCCACCACATCGTCGCGGAGCCGGGTCATGGCCGTCCACCAGAGCTCCTTCACATTCCGCTTCAACTCCGCCCCCAGAGGCCCGAAGTCCCAGAAACCGTTGATGCCCCCGTAGATCTCCGACGACTGGAAAATGAACCCCCGTCGTTTGCACAAGCTGACGATCTTCTCCATCAGCGGATTGTCTTTAGCTTCGGCCATAATCGCCCCGTCAATGTCCGCCACCCCGACGAACGGTGTCAACGTACTAAATAGAGTGACAGGTTCAAAGTTTTTGACACCTACCAGATCTCGAGTCATTGTTCAGGCATGAGGTTGGCGCGGATCAAGGGGCCGGAGGGGGCGGCGGCGGTGTATCATTGCATTTCGCGGACGGTGGGCGGGGAGAGGCTTCTGGATGAGGCGTGCCGGGAGAAACTGGCCGAGAT
>JBEGWF010000188.1:0-10987 GCA_041177965.1 Verrucomicrobiota bacterium
GTCGGCCACCTGCCAGTCGCGGCTGGCCGCGGGCCCGCTGGGCATCGAGGCGATCCACGCCCGCATCAGCGCCACGGCCCGCTCGTCCACCCGGTTCAAGGCCAGCGGAGGCATCTGGCCGCGGCCACGGACCGACAACCGATGGAGCAGTACCGAGCGCTCCGGGTGTCCGGGGGCCACCAGCATTGCGTCCCGGAGTCCGAAGCCGTCGTGCTGGGGCCGCGCGCCGATGAGTTCCATGCGGTCGCGGGCCGTGGTGGCCTCGAGTTGCATGCGCGCGTTGCCGCCGCCCGCCTCGACGTGGCAGACCGAGCAGTTGGCGTGCAGGTAGGAGCGCGCCCGGCGCTCCAGTTCGTGCCTCGGGTCGTACGGATCGACCAGTGACGTCGCGGAGGGTTCGCGCGATTCCTTGGGCAGCGCGGCGGAGAAATACCCGGCCTGCTCCAGCGCCCTCGGTTGATGCGCCTCGACCCCACCCGGGTAGCGGTGGGTGCGGTTCATTTGCAGGTCGCTCAGGCCCAGCACAAAGCCCACGGCACGACTGTGGCAGCCGAGGCACTCGGAGCGGCTCGGGAAATGCCACCGCTGCCGGCGGAGACCCCCGGGCGCGTCGGCGTCGGGGTGCTCCAGTTCGGCGTCCATGCCCTCGGCCGGCACGAGTTCGGCGTCGGTCTGCTCCGGATTCCACCGATAGGAGTAGCCGGCCCAGCGCCCTTCCTGACGGGTCATGAGGCGCGTTTCGATCCGTCGCCCGGGACCGCCGGAGCTTCCCGTCGCAGGGAATCCGAGGGTCTGGACCAGCACGGTGCCGTCGGGGAATCCCCAGGCCCGGCTCGTGGCATGGGTGATCGTCCCGTCGCCGGGGATGGCCAGGAACCGTTCGGCCTCGGCCCCGTCGGCCCAGCCGGGGGCGTTCACCGAATAGGCCACCACGCCCGCCTCGACGCGGTGGTCGCGGGTCGAGGCGAAGACGCCGGTCTCGCTGAGCCGGCGGGGGAAGGGCGGGGTCGACGCGCGGGCCGGAGCGGGCACGATCTCCTGCAGGCCGGAGCCGAGGTCGGTGACCAGCAGACGTCCTGAGGGCGAGAGGCCGAACGAGGTGATGAGCAGCGGCGTGGCCGCGATCTCGCGGTGCCAGACCACCTTCGTGCCGTCGTGCAGGCCCGCCCAGATCCGGCCCGTGGAGTGGTCGCCATAGACGTAGGCCCCCTCGAGCCCCGGCAGGCGGCCGCCCCGGTACACCACACCGCCGGTGAGCGAACGGGCCTCGCTGTGATGGTGCTCGAAGGTCGGCGCAGTCACCGGGGTCGGGCCCCGCCGGCGGTTCCGATAGAAGAGGTGGCCGCCCTCGTACACGCTCCAACCGTAGTTCTCGCCGCGCCGGATCAGGTGGGCCGTCTCCCACAGGTCCTGACCGTTGTTGCCCACCCACACCTGCCCGGTCGGGGGATCCACCGCCAGCCGCCAGGGGTTCCTCAGGCCATAGGCCCACAGTTCGCCCCGGGCTCCGGGGATGCCGAGGAAGGGGTTGTCCTTCGGGATGCCGTACCGCAGGCCCGGGTCGGGATGTTCGAGGTCGATGCGCAGCACCCCGCCCAGCAGATCGTCGAGGGTCTGGCCCGAGTCCCAGGTGTCGGAGTCGTTGGAACCGTCGCCCGTGGACACGTAGAGCATCCCGTCGGGACCGAACCCCATGCCGCCCCCGTCATGCCCTCCGGAACGCCATTCGAGCAGGATCTCCTCGGAGCCGGCCACCACCGCCCTCGGCGCGGCCCGATCGATGCGGAAGCGTGACAGGCGATTGGTCCGTTCGGTCTGGCCGGTCCGACCGTTCGAGAAGACCAGCATCTGGCCATTGGTGACGTACCCCGGGTGGAAGGCCACGCTGTAGACCAGCCGTCCGGCGATCTCTATCAGCGGCTCCGGTCCGGCGGGGCGTCCGGCCCCGGGGTCTTCGGCGATCCGCACCACGCGGGACGGCCGATCGGACTCGCCGCCCTGCAACACCACCAACAGGTCGCGGGTGCCCGGTTCGGCGATCACGAACACCGGGTTCTTGAGGGTCACGTCCGGCCGGAAGGCGCGGGTGGTGAAGGGCGGGGGAGGTTCTGGCGTGCCGATGACCCGCGAGGTGTTCCAAGGGAGGCGCCGGGGCAGCCCTTGTGGAGCCGAGTCCCCGGTCGACGGTTGAGGCGTCGGTGGAGCGGCACTTGCGGCCAGCAGCGTGCACCACGCCATCAGGAACGCCGTCCAACGGCGCAGGGGCCGGACGGAACTTCGGGACCGCTCCGACGGGAACAGCGCTCGGGCTTCCATGGAACTCATGATCGCAACACTCGATCGCATACGCCGAAGAACCGGTCGATGTCGGATTTGCGGGTGTGCACATGGAACGAGAGTCGGAGGCGTTGTCCGCCGAGGACCCCGATGTCCTCGCGTTTCAGTTCGTTCCAAAGCGGATCGAGCCGGTCCGACTTGAAGCGGATCGAGATCATGGCCCGGTGCAGTCGTGGATCTTCGGGCGTCACCAACTCGAGGTAGCTCCGCTGGCGGGCCGCCGAGAGCGCATGCGCGGCGAGGGCGTGCTGGCGTTCGTACACGGCTTCCTCGCCCAACGCCTTCAGGAAGCGCAGGCCCGCGATCATCCCGTCGATGGTGGCCCGATTGTTGGTGCCCACCATCATGAAGCGGGCCGCCTTGAGGCCGGTCTTGTTGTCCCAGCCGCCCGACGCCACCGAGGGCCAGAGCCGGTCGAGGGCCTCGGGCCTTCCGTAGAGCAGCCCGCAGCCGGCCGGGGCGAAGAGCCACTTGTGCGGACTTCCCGCGAAGTAGTCGCAGCCCAGGTCCACCAGATTGACCGGCATCTGCCCATCCATGTGGGCGCCATCGACGACGGTGAGAATCCCGCGCGCCCGGGCGGCCTCGCAGATCGCCTTCGAGGGCAGAACAAGACCGGTGGGACTGGTGATGCCGCTGAAGCTCAGGACCCGGGTTCGCGGGCCGAGGGCCGACACGATCCGCTCGAGCAGTTCGTCGGAATCCCGAGGGGTGACCGGAATCTCCACCTCGCGCAGCGTGATGCCCGAGCGGGCGGCCTTGACCCGCCAGCAGGAGATGCCGCTGCCGTGTTCCTGATTGGTGGACACCACCTCTTCGCCCGGCTTCAGGTCGAGGCCGGCCGCGATGAACCCCATGGCCTCGGTGCAATTGTGGGTGAAGGCCAGATCCCCGGGATCGCACCCCAGGAACCCGGCCATCTCGGCCCGCTCGGGCTCCATCGCCTCATAGCCCCAGCGCTGGACGGTGTCGGTCGGGTATTCGGCGCCGCGTTGCATCGAATCGAACACGGCCTTCAGCACGGGGCGGGGCATCACCCCGAGGCTTCCCGGGTTGAGGAAGGCGCGTTTTTCCGGGAGGAGGAACTGGTCCCGGCGGATGCGGCTCCAGTAGGTCTCGGGGTCGGTGCGACGCAGGGTCGGATCGGGCAGCGCCGGAGCCGCTTTCTGGAGGCCATGCGTACCGGGTGCCGCGGCCGGGGGCGCGGACGGTCCCGGACTGGCGCAGCCCGTCAGCAGGCCGAGGCCGGCCCCCACGCCCCCTTGCGCCCAGCGTCGCAGGGCTTCCCGCCGACTGAGGCCGGAGGTCGCGGGCGCGGCTTGCCGATCGTCGCGCCGGGCCGGCGGGGTCATCGCCCCTCCTTGGAGGCCACGCAGCTGATCTCGACCCGGAAGCCGAAGACGATGTCCACGCCGCCGACCGTCGCCCGTGCGGGGAAGGCGTTCTTGAAGTACGAGGCGTACACCTTGTTCATCTCGGGGTAGTCCTGGATGTCCTTGAGGTAGACCGTGGCGTTGACCACGTCGTCGAAGGTGTAGCCTTGTTCCTTGAGGATCCGGCCGATGTTGTCCATCACCTGGCGGGTCTCGGCCTCGACCGACGCGCGGACGTCGGCCCCGTCGGCGGTCCGCGGCACCTGGCCGCTCACGTAGAGCGTGGGTCCGGCTTTTCGGGAAGGGCTGAACGGCAGCTTGCTCAGCGGCACCGATTTCTGGGCGAAGGCCGCCAAGGCGAGCCCGCCCGCGGCCGCGATGGCAAGGGCGATGAGGGTGTGGGATTTCATGTTTGGGGGAGGTCGGTCGTGCTTTCGCATCTTCGTGCACCCCGAGGCAAGCCCGGAGGTGGTGGCGCTGGCTTTTGCACGCCCCCGGGTTGGAGGGAGGCGGCGCACCCACCCCGCTCGTCGATCGCAGGATCGCCTCAGGCGGTCACGGGGATGCCCGTCGGTCCGGACTCGGACTCACGGTGAACTTCACGCCCGACGAGTCCGGCAGGATGTCGTGTCGGACCGTCACCGACCGGCCGCCCCCGCTCACGGTGCGCTCGAAGAAGGCGTTCTTTTGGTTCGTGAATCCCGAGGATCCCGTACCGCTCATATCCCGCTCGGCATGGCGGTCCTCGACGGAGTAGTCGTCCTTCCCGAGTGCGCGCACCGTCAGGGCGGTGATGCGAATCCGGTCGTTGGATGGCCCGAACAACACCAACGGCTCTCCCAACCGTCGGGTGAACTCCATCGGTCGGGCCACCTGCGTGATCTCGATGAAGCCCAGTTCTCGGCAGATCTCGGGCGCATACCCGAGGTTCAGCGGGGTGTTGGGTGAAATCCGTTTCGCAAGTCTTCGGATGTCGTCCTGCAGGGAGTCGGAGTCGGGGCGCGTTGCGCTCAGCGCATGGGTTCGCAGCAGTTGGTGGGCCGCCTCGTTGGTGCGGCCCTGGTCCAGGAAACGGCCCGCCAGTTCGAAGCAGCCCTGCGGCAATCGCGACCCGGATTTCTCCAGAGACGCGAAGAACCGGGTCCGCTGATCCGGAGTGGAGGAATCCATGAAGGGCAATCGGTCGGCGGGATCGCTGGCATCCTGGCTCAGAAGGAGTTCGAGCGCCCGGGTCCGCTCGATCCGGCTCAGCGGCTTGCGGTGATGCACGATGAACTCGACCGGCTCCTGGTTGATGGCTGGGGCATCCAGGGGGTGGTCTCGCTTCCGGTTCTTGAAGAGGGTGATGCGCCTGTCCCCTTGCCTGGCCTCCATTCGAGGGTCGAGGGGGATGGTGAGTTCCAGAGGAACGACCTCCCAACCGGACGACGTCAACGACTGGGCCACCTGCTTCAACGCGGGTACCGGGTCGGCCGGCAGCTCCAACCGCCAAAAGGTCTCGTTGTGTGTGAAGAGTCCGCAGTACGAGGCCATCCGTCGGGCGGAGAAGGCGCTCATCCAGTCGAAGTCGGCGACCGGTTCGTAGGGCCCGAAGAATTCCGCGGGCAGGGCGGGCAACCGGGGGTGTTCGCCGGCCTTCTTCTCGATGATCTGGATCATCGACTTGGCCAGCGTCTCGGCGATGTCGGAAGCCGCCGCGGCATAGCGGTCGCTGCTGATTCCGGTGAACGTGCTTTCCGAATCCACCGTGGCCCGCCATTCGACGGAGACCGCCGGTGAACCGCCCTCATAGCTGGTGCGGGTGATGTCGGACCAGGGGGTGCTCCCGAGCGAGGCCGTGACCACCGACTGGAAGGTCGACGCCAGTATCCCGCTGCGTCTTGCCATCGCCAGATCCACCCTCACGAACAGGTCCGGTGCCGCGTCCCGCGAAGTGATCGTGAACGGCTGATCCACCCGGACCACGGATCGAATGTGGGGGCAGTCCTTGAGGCGCTGCTCGAGTCGCGCGACGATCTTGCGGCAGAAGGGGTGGGGATTGTCGGAGAACAGCATCACCCGGTCTGAGCTGAACGTGGCGTACGCCGGGGCCGAGGATGAATCCCCCGAAAAAACACTGCTGCGCGTCTCGGTAATCCCTGCCTTCAAATGGGGGAGGCCCGTCGGATCCGGGGAGCGCTCGGTCGCCCATCGCAGCGTCAGGAACGCCACGACCAACAGGGCCCCAATGGCTGCGATCCAACGGAAGCGGGGGGGGGTCATCATGAAGCGACGGTGGGATGTCCGAATGGATATCGTGAACCTCACTCGACGGGAAGACGATTGCCCCTCTGTTTTGATGCGGGTGGGAATCCCGTGTCTCACCCAACAACCGCTGAACCTCGAATGATCTCCACGTTCCGAACCGCCGGCCCTCGGCACCCTGGAACCCACGGCCTTGCGGATCGGGTCCGACCCGGGTCCGCGTTTCGTGGCGACCGGGATGGGGAAAGGAGAGGGTCTCGGGAGTTCCCGGAGGCATCGGGCTCCGTCCAAGAATACCGACAGCATTGCTGCGGGGACGAGCGAGCCGCCTTCAAGCCGACGCTTCTGGGGAGCAGCCTCGTGGGCCATGGACATGAAGATGGGTTGGATGTTCTGGGGGCCGGGGTGTTGGTCCGGAGTGCCCCAACGGGGCATCGCATACCAGCCCGGGGTGGAACCCCGGGTTTGCCGACAGGCAACCGACGCGTTCTGAAGGAACGCCGCATCCACCGGGGGTATCCATCGGCGGGCCCCGGGATGCGGCGTTCCTTCAGAACGCATCCGATGCATCGACCATCCTCCCAGAGTTGCACCGTGGGCTGGTATGCGCCGCCCCGTTGGGGCGGAACCGATACAACGCTGTCGCTCCTTCTGGAAGAAAACGGGGCCGAGGATCCGGCATGACCCTGGATTTCAAACCGGCAACGTTCCGTGGATTCCGTAACGTTGCTGAGATTCTGGCAGAGTTCCAGGCTGGCCGCAGGGATCATCAATCTCTCTGACGAACCGCGTCTTCCGTTCGCGGTTCAAACCCGCAGGAAGATCTTCCGCTGGTAGAGGAACCGCAGGAATACGAAGCCGAACCCCAGGGTGGCCAGGGCCATCACGAGTTCTTGATAGGGACCGAAGGCCGCGCCGATCGGGCCGCCGAAGAACAGTTTGGCCATGGCTTCGAAGTCGATGAAGCGCCCTCCGAAATAGAGGGTGATGGGGTTCACTCCGATCCACACCAGCGGCATCGCCCATTTCTGGCACTTCCAGACGTCGATCACCTGATGGAATGCGGCCAGCAACAGATAGCTGTAGCCCCCGGCGACCAGGACGAACGACGAGGTCCAGAGTTTCTTGATCACGGGGAAGTTCAGGTGCCAGAGCCATCCGACCGCCAAGCACCCCAGCCCCAGCGTCACCAACCGCAGTACGCGTTTGCGGTCGGTGAGCGTGGGGTTCTGCAGGATCAGCCCGGCGAAGACGCCCAGAAGACAACTGGCGATGGCCGGCAGGGTGCTCAGGAGCCCTTCCGGGTCGTGATCGCCATCATGCTTGCGCAGCGGCAGGAACTGCTGATCCACGTAATTGGCCAGATTGGCCCCTTCGGCCCAGTTGCCGGCTCCATGCCCCGGCACGGGAATCCACGACATCATCGCCCAATAGCCCAACAGGATGGCCGCGCAGGCCCCGATGAGCGCCTTGGGCTTGAGGTGGCAGAACATCAGGCCCGCGAAGAGGTAACACAGGGCGATCCGCTGCAGCACTCCGAGCAGGCGGATCTCCTCGAACGGTGTCGAAAACCCGCCGTAATACAGGATGCCGATGAAGTACAGCAGGGCCGCCCGTTTGAAGATGCGGATCGTGGCCGTGCGGCGGTCGGTGTGCTGGAGGGTTTTGCTCAGAGAGAACACCAGCGACACCCCGGCGATGAAGACGAAGAGCGGGAAGATCAGGTCCTCGAAATGGAACCCCGCCCAGGCCTTGTGGTGCAGTTGCTCGGCGATCAGTCCCAGCAGGCCGCCGCCGGAGAACTTCTGCAGTCCCCGGATCAACTCCTCGGCGCCGACGATCCAGAACATGTCGAAGCCGCGAAGGGCATCGAGCGACATGAGTCGGGGTTGGGCGGTTTGGACGAGTGGTTGGGACGGGGAAGAGGGAGTCATTGAATGACGGCAGAGTCGGAGTGGAATTGCATGTTGTCACAAGGGCTTTCCGCCCCAGCGCCACTTCGGGGGTTCGCCCTTCCAGTAGCAGATCCCCACCAGGAGGGCGGACAGGATTCCGGTGATCGCCGCGAACAATTTCGGGTGTCGGGGCAGCACCCCAGCGGCACTCAGGGCGATCGCGGTCAAGTAGGTCAGGAGGCAAACCCATCCCTCCCAACGCGCCGGCAGTCCCCAGCCCCAGCCGTACGACTTCGCATAAAACCAGGCGGTTTCTCGGGGCAGGGGCACGGCCAGATAGCGATGTCCGCCTTGTTCAGGCGATCTTGCAGGGGATCCAGGCATCCTCGTTGTGGCGATAGACGGCGCACAGGCGGTGGTAGCCGTCGGCCACGATCACCGAATCCCGGATTCGGGATCTCACGAGCAGCAAGGGAGAGAGCGACACGCCATTCTGGATCTTGTCGTCATTCTTGGAGACATGGCTGTTGCTCACTCCCAGCAACGACAATCCCGACGCCCTGAAGATGTCCTTCGCCCTGAACGACACCATCTCGGCCGATCGGAGCCGCTCCACGAGTCGATCGGCATCGGCTTCAGGATACAGCAGGCTCAGATAGGATCGGGCGGCCGGGTAGTTGTGCTCCTCGGGTTCGTCGAACCACTCGACTTGTTTGGGTTTGTTCATGCGCGTGGGTTGCCCGATCGGTCCAAGCCGCGTCACTTCGGCTGCGGAGTGGAGAAAAGTGAAGGCGAGGCGATTCCCGGACGATGGATCGCTTCGGACACGGAATCCAGAAAGTCCGGTGCCCATCCATGGGTTTGGCGCAGGGCGGATGTACCCGAGGCTCGTGGTCCAAAACAGGCCCCCCGCGTTGATGACCCCACCTCGGAATCACCGAAGCCCCGGGTGCATCTCTGGTCTGCTAGTGGGCGGGAATCCGCTTTTGATGCGCCGCTGCCGAATCTCTCACCGTCTTGACGAGCCACGGATCCTGTCGGGATGGCCACACTCTGTTGGTGATGGTGTACCCAACCGGATCGCCGGTGTCCGCAAGGAAGCGGCTGTCCCTCACTTGAACGTTGGAGGTCGTCAACCGGGGGAGCAGGTCCGACGGGGCCGGCACCGAGATCCGCGTCACCTCGCCGGACATGGATTCCATCTCCCGGGGCGGTCGACCCTGACCCAGGCTGGGTGGCAGTTGGCTGCGCAACAGGAACCGCTTCGGGATCGACACCTCGTGAAAGCGGGTCCACTCGGTGACGCGGAATTCCCCGATGGATTCATCCACCGGCCCCCCGGGACGCGAACCCAGGAATCGGATCATCGGAAAGGCGGTGGCCGGTATCGGCCCGTTCGTCAGGGGCACGCTCCGGTCGCTCCCGAAGATCGTTGGGTTTCCGGAAAAATGGCGCAGTTCGATCGGTCCCGAGGTGCCCGAACTTCCTGGCCCCAACAAGAACGCCAGACGCAGGAAGCCGCCGAGCCCGTCGAGGTGGGGGGCCCCATCTCCAGAGTGCCGGTGGCCAAACTCGACGACCTTTCCGCCCTTGTCGGCCAATCGGTCGACCTGATGAAAGTCCGTGCCGTCGTAACCCGCCGTCCGTTCTGTGGAGGGCCCCCGATGATCCCGAGTCCAAATCTGGTACCGTGCGTCGAGCGCTGTGACCCGGAAATCGAAGTGGTTGGTGGTTCCGCCGAAGACCTGCAGGACTCGTCCCTCGATCTCGAAGTCCGAGGCGTAGGCACCCGAGGAAACCCAGAAGGCGACCGTCAGAGCCGCGGAACGCAGAAGGCCGATGACGTTGTGCGATTGCGATTTCAATGGGATCTCATCGGTTTGTGCTGACGGGGATCGGAGTTGTGAATTTGGTATTGATCGCTACCCGGTTCAATGAAACTCAAGTGACATATGGGTAGTCAAAAATCTTTGAACGACCCTGTTTTATTGAGAAATCTGATGACCCTGTAGTCATCGGGCTGCGTCCAGCTGCTTGTTCAACGCCCCGCCGTCGTGTCCATCAGCCAGCTCCAGTCCCCGCTTCGTTGCATGCCCAGCATCCCTGTTGCCCGCAGGTGACGGAACGCCCCAACCTCCGCGGAACGGCCCGCAAGGGTCCATCCCTTGGATTCAATGGCAGGCCACCTTCGAACACCCTCTGTCCATGTTTGATTTGCAGCCAACACTCCACGGCACGTTGCTTTCGATTCGCCCGCTCCGAGAGTCCGACTTCCCGTCTCTGTTCGCCGTGGCCTCCGACCCGTTGATCTGGGCCCAACATCCGGCTCACGATCGCTACACCGAGCCGGTATTTCGATCCTTCTTTCGGATTGGGATGGAGTCCGGTGGTGCCTTGATCGTTAACGAAAATCTCACAGGTCGAGTCATTGGCTCGTCGCGATACTGCTTTCACCCTCAAGCGCCTGATGAAATCGAAATAGGCTTCACGTTCTTGGCCCGTGAATTCTGGGGTGGCGTCTACAATGCTGAACTCAAAGCCCTCATGCTCGGCCACGCCTTCAAGCACGTCGGCTCGGTGATATTCTGCGTGGGTGACAAAAACATTCGCTCCCAGCGAGCGGTGCAAAAGTTGGGGGCCGAAGTTGACCCGGCAACGATTCACTCCAAACCGGGCAGGATCGTTTACCGCCTGGACCGCTCCCGGTTCGCTTTGGAGAAAAAGACTCGAGGATGACCGGTCCAACCCTCACGACGACAGTCCACGTTGGAGTCGGTGTGACCGTTTCCACGGTCTCTTCAACCCCTGGGTCAGTGGAGCGAATCAGACCCATCGAACCCGTGTCCTGACTCGGGTCTGGCTTCGATTGGAGAATTTTTGGAGGAAGAAACCGGCGAGGGCATTCCCGTCGGGATCGGTTTGGAGTGAAAATCCCCAATGAAAACGGGTTTTCTGAATGGAGCCGGTGGTCGGGATTGAACCGACGACCTACGGTTTACGAACCAAATTGAGTACTTACGTAAGCAAAAACGTGGACTGGTGGTGATGGGTATGTACGAGCACATATTGGGGCTCTGGCTTTGGTTGGAGGAGCGCTGGAGGAGCGTTTCAGTTGGAAACCGGTTCCGCGGATCGAAG
>JBEGWF010000189.1:0-46114 GCA_041177965.1 Verrucomicrobiota bacterium
CCCAGTTTCTCCGCGGCCTGCATCACGTCCTTGTCTCCGCGTCCCGAGAGGTTCACCACGATCACGGAATCCTTGGGCAGGGTGGGGGCCCTTCGGATGGCCCCGGCGACGGCGTGGGAGCTCTCCAGCGCGGGGATGATGCCCTCCAGCTTGGCCAGTCGTTGGAAGGCATCGAGGGCCTCCGTATCGGTGGCGTAGCCGTATTCCACCCGGTTCCGGTCCTTCAACCAGGCGTGCTCGGGGCCCACGGCGGCGTAGTCGAGCCCGGCGCTCACGCTGTGGGTGAGCTGGATCTGGCCGAATTCATCCTGGAGGATGTAGCTCCGTGTTCCCTGCAGCACCCCGAGGGATCCTCCCTGGAAGCGGGCGGCGTGCTTCTCGGGCAGGATGCCCTCGCCTCCGGCCTCGACGCCCAGCATCTTCACGGAAGGATCGTTCAGGAAGGGGTAGAACAGGCCGATGGCGTTGGATCCGCCCCCCACGCAGGCGATCAGCAGGTCCGGGAGGCGCTTCTCCCGCTCCAAGATCTGGGACCGTGCCTCGTCGCCGATGACCCGGTGGAAGTTGCGGACCATGACCGGATACGGATGCGCCCCGTAGGCCGTTCCGAGGATGTAGTGCGTCGAACGCACATGGGTGACCCAGTCGCGCATCGCCTCGTTCACCGCCTCCTTCAGTGTCTGCTGACCGGCCTTCACGGGAACCACCTCGGCCCCGAGCATCTTCATGCGGTAAACGTTGAGCTCCTGCCGCTTGCAGTCGACGGCACCCATGTAGATCACGCACTTCATGCCGAACATGGCCGACACGGTGGCCGTGGCCACGCCGTGCTGGCCGGCTCCGGTCTCGGCGATGATCCGGGTCTTGCCCATCCTCTTGGCCAGGAGCACCTGACCCATCGCGTTGTTGATCTTGTGGGCTCCGGTGTGGAGCAGGTCCTCCCGCTTGAGGTAGATCTTCGCGCCGCCGAGCGATTCGGTGAGGCGCTCGGCGAAGTACAAGGGCGTCGGTCGTCCCACGAATTCCCGGAGGTAGTAGTCGAGCTCCTTCTGGAAGGCCGGGTCCTGCTGGGCGCGCCAGTACTCGTCCTCGAGCTGCTGGAGCGGGTGGACGAGGGTCTCGGGCACGTAGCGGCCCCCGAACGGCCCGAAATGGCCGGTCGTATCGGGCATGGCCGGTGAGGCGAAGTCGGTGGATGAGGTCATGGAAGGTCGTGGCAAAGGGATGAGCGATCGCGACGGGAAGGGAATCACCGGTCGTGGCGACGGGCGGGCGCCAGCGAGGTCAGGGGCAGGTTCGGGTGGTTCTGGGCGAAGTATCCCAGCGACCATTCGCTCGGGAACAGGATCACCGGATTCGAATCCATGTCGAAGGCGAATCGGGCCCCGGTGGGCAGCGAGAGGGTGTCCAGAGTCTCGGCCGCGGTCCCCTCGGGCAACCATCGCACCGCGATGAACGGGGCGCTCTCGCGGCGGGTCTCGGCGTTGTATTCGGTCTCCAGGCGGTACTGCAGGACCTCGAACTGCAGCGGCCCGACGGCGGCCAGCAGTGGCACCCGGCTCGCGGTATCCTTCAGGTTGAAGGCCTGCGCCACGCCCTCCAGCAACAACTGGTCGAGCCCCTGGCGGAACTGCTTGAACTTCGCCGTGTTGGGATTGTGGAAATACTCGAAGACCTCGGGGGTGAACCGGGGGATCTCGTCGAAGCGGATCTTCGGATCGGTGCTGAGGGTGTCGCCGATGCCGAATCCGTCGTGACCCACGAGCCCGATGATGTCGCCCGGGTAGGCCTCATCCACCGTCTCCCGTTCATTGCCGAAGAGCTTGTGCGAGGAGCTCAAGCGCACCTTCCGACCCGACTGGACATGGAACACCGTCATGTCGCGCTCGAACTTGCCGCTCACGATGCGCACGAAGGCGATGCGGTCGCGATGCTTCGGATCCATGTTGGCCTGGATCTTGAAGATGAAGCCCGAGAATTCCGGATGCTCCGGGGCGATGAGACGACCGTCGTTCACTGTCCCGGGAGAGTGGGCCCTGTGGGCGCGCCTGACAATTGCCGGCTTTCCGCAAGCCACGCGGGCAGCCTCCGCGCCAGCTTCCGATGGGCCGAGGTCAGGGGCAGGGATTCCATCTCGACCTCGGAGGCCCAGAGCCATGAACCGCGTCCGGCGGCCTCGGCCATCGCGGCCGGCGACGGCGACGCGTGGGCCAGTCGGACCCTCTGGACCATGCGGTAGCGGGTGATGTGATGGCGGAGGTCGGGCAGTGCCGACCAGGCATCGCGGGCGATTCCCAGCCGGTCGCCGAGGATCCGCTCGGGGGACTCGGATGCCGAGGTCTCCCAGTTGGGAAACTCCCAGAATCCGCGGTTCACCCCGGTATCCCCGCGAAGCGTGAGGAGGTGCCGCCCCTGGTGCACGAGGATCGCCGTGGCGAAGAAGCGGGGGGTGATGGCGACCCGCGGCGCCAGCTCCGGATACCGTTCCGGGCATCCGCGACGCCGCGCCTCGCAGGCGTCGGACACCGGGCACCGGGCGCAGTCGGGTCGTGCCCCGGGCGTGCACACGGTGGCCCCCAGTTCCATCAGCGACTGGTTCAGCCTCGAGCAGCGCCGATCGCCGAGGGCATGGGTCGAATGGGCCGTGCGGACCAGGGTGGATGCCCATTCCCAGAGGCTGCGGTTCGAGGCGCCCTTCCGCGGATCCCCTTCGAGAGCGGCCAGACGCGTCAGCACGCGCATGACATTGCCGTCGAGGATCGGCTCGGGCCGATCCATCGCGATGGAGGCGATCGCGCCGGCGGTGTACGGACCGATGCCGGGCAGGGCCAGCAGCGCGGACGACTCGTGCGGAAAGGCGCCGCCATGCTCGTCGACGATGCAACGCGCCGCGCGCTGCAGATTCCGGGCACGGGAATAGTAGCCCAGACCCTCCCACAGCTTGAGCACCACTTCCGGCGGTGCATCGGCCAGTTCATGGACGCCGGGCAGTCGCGCCATCCAGCGTGTCCAGTAGGGGATGACCGTCTGCACCTGGGTCTGCTGGAGCATGATCTCGGAGACCCAGATCGCGTACGGATCCCGGGTCCTGCGCCAGGGAAGGTCGCGGGCGTTGCGGTCGAACCACCCGATCAACCGCTCCACGATCGCGTCGGGGTCGATGCCCCCTGTTCCGCCGGTGCTTCCGGCCCCGTCCATCCGGCGCGCGCCCATGCTGGGCAGGTTGTCATGGCCACGGGGCCGCCGCCAGTTCCGACTCGACATCCCCGCCGGACCGTGGCCCACGGTGGCGCGTGACCTGCCACACGGCGACATTGGATCCGGATCAGGCGGCCCGGCTCGAGGAGCACCTCCGGGGTGGGGGCTATCAACTCCGGGAGGTGCCCCATGCCCGCGTCTGCGGCCTGAAGAAGGACCTCAACGTGACCCTCTACCTCAGCGGCAAGCTCGTCGCCCAGGGGAAGGGGACCCGAGATTTCGTCGAGTTCGTGCTCGAGCCCGAGATCCTCGGTCGTGCCGCCATCGGCTACGAGGCGGTGCTGGATCCCGCACTGCTGGACCCGCGCATCGGCGTGGACGAGTCCGGCAAGGGCGATTTCTTCGGGCCGCTCTGCGTCGCGGCGGTGTACGTCAACGCCTCCGTCATCGGGGCCTGGAAGGAGGCGGGTGTCCGCGATTCCAAGACCGTCGGCAGCGACGCGTCGATCGCCCGTCTCGATGGTCTGATCCGTGGCACGCCGGGATGCCAGGTGAGCGTGATCGCCATCGGCAACGAGGCCTACAACCGGCTCCATGCGCGCCATGGGTCGGTCAACACCGTGCTGGCCTGGGGACATGCCCGGGCCATCGAGAACCTGCTGGAACGGGGACGTTTGCTGGACCCGGCTCCGGTGCGGGCCGTGAGCGATCAGTTCGCCTCGAGCAAGTCGACCGTCGAGCGCGCCCTCCTGACCCTCGGCAAGGACCTGCCGTTGGTGCAGCGCCACCGTGCCGAGGAGGATCTCGCCGTGGCCGCGGCCTCCATCGTGGCCCGCAACGAATGCCTCGTGCGCATGAAGCGCCTGGAAAGGGAGGTCGGGATGCCGCTGCCGCGCGGTGCCTCGTCCGCGGTCGAGGCGGCGGCCCGCGCCCTGGTCGCCAAGCACGGTCCAGAGATCCTCCCGAAGGTCTCCAAGATGCATTTTCGCACCCGCTATCGGGTGCTGGGCGAGCCCGAGCCGCCGCCGAATCCCTGGAAACAGCGTCCCGGGCGGCCGTCGGGACCCGCATCGGAATCGGAAGGAGGGAGCAGCCCCGAATAACAGGGACCCGCCGGCGCGGTTTCGGCGCGTTTTATCCGGGTGGAACAGAGCCCGTGTACGCCAAATCACCGGGGTTCCTCGGGTGATGACGCAAAAGACAGCGGATCAATGCGGAGAGAGAAGAGGGCCGTTTTACGGAGGTTTTCATGGCCCGAGGGTTCGTTTTGAAAAAACTTTCAGAAAAGTATTGAAGGTCACCCCGAAAACCATAGGCTTTGCGCTCCGTTTCTCACTTCCCGGTGAAAAACGAAATTGCCTCGCCGAAAACCGAGTCGCACGACGCGACAGGGAGTGATGGCGGGACACACGAGGGCTCGCGTCCCGTGCAACCGATATTTTGCAGTGAAAACGTTTAGACCGCTTACGCCGTCCACACGGTATCTGACCGTGCAGGACTATTCGGACATCACGAAAGTGGGTCCGGAGAAGTCCTTGGTTTACACCAGGAAGAAGACAGGGGGCCGCAACAACTACGGCCGGGTGACCGTCCGTGCCCGGGGTGGTGGCCACAAGCAGAAGGTCCGCACCGTGGACTTCCGCCGGAACAAGATCGGCATCGAGGCGAAGGTCATCGCCGTCGAGTACGATCCGATCCGCAGCGCCCGTCTGGCCCTCCTCGAGTACGCCGACAAGGAGCGCCGCTACATCGTCTGCCCCGATGGTCTCACCGTGGGCGCCACGGTCATGAGCGGGCCGACGGCTCCTCCGAGCGTTGGCAATGCGCTCCCGCTCTCGAAGATCCCCGTCGGTATCGCGATCCACAACATCGAGATCATCCCCGGCAAGGGTGGCCAGCTGGTCCGTTCGGCCGGCTCCTCCGCGACGCTGATGTCCCGTGATGCCGGTTACGCCCAGCTGCGGTTGCCCTCCGGTGAAATCCGCAAGTTCCACGAGGACTGCATGGTCACCGTCGGATCGGTCGGCAACGCACAATTCGAGAACGTCGTCCTCGGCAAGGCGGGTCGTGCGATCCACCGTGGCATCCGTCCGCTCACCCGCGGTATGGCCCGCAACCCGGTCGATCACCCCAATGGTGGTGGTCAGGGCAAGTCCAAGGGTGGTGGCGGTCGCCAGCACCTCGCATCCCCCTGGGGTGTGCTCTCGAAGGGTTACCGCACCCGCAAGAAGTTCAAACTCTCCAACCGGTTCATCGTGGTCCGTCGCGACGGCCGCCCCATGAAGCAAAAGTAAGCTGCATATGGCACGTTCCCTCAAAAAAGGTCCGTTCATCGACGGTCATCTCCTCTCGAAGGTCGAGAAGGCCCAGGCTGCGAAGTCGAAGTCTCCGATCAAGACCTGGTCCCGCCGTTCCACCATCACCCCCGAGTTCGTGGGCCTCACGGTCAGCGTGCACAACGGCAGGGCTTTCAGCCCGGTCTTCGTGACCGAGAACATGGTGGGTCACAAGCTCGGCGAGTTCGCCTTCACCCGCACCTTCAAGAAGCACGGCGCCCACACCGCCAAGGCCGAAGCCAAGTAGTCCAGGCTCAGCAAACCCAGGCCAAAAAAACTCAGGCCCCGCAGAACCGGGCCAACCAACAACGAACCGAAGCCATGGAAGTCCAGGCCATACTCAAGAATTTCAGGATGTCACCGCAGAAGGTCCGGGAGGTCGTCCGACAGGTCCAGGGCCTGCGGGCGGTCGATGCCCTCGCGGTGCTCAAGGTTGTGCCGCGCAAGTCCGCCCGGGCGGTCGCCAAGACCCTCGCGTCGGCCATCGCCAACGCCGAGAACAACCACGGTCTGAAGGCCGACTCGCTCGTCGTGCACCGCGCGTATGCGCAGACGGCCGGCAGCATCAAGCGCTTCATCCCCAAGGCCCGCGGCTCCGCCGGACCGATCCTGAAGCGGAGCAGCCACATCAAGATCATTCTCACCGACAACCAATAACATGGGCCAGAAAACCAATCCCATCGGTCTGCGGGTTCCCGTCAACCGCGAGTGGCGCTCGAAGTGGTACGCCAACAAGAAGGACTTCGGCGGCCTGCTCGTCGAGGACATCGCCATCCGCACCGCTCTGAAGAAGAAGCTCGGATCCGCTGCGATTCCGAAGATCCACATCGAGCGTGCCGCCAACCGGTGCCGCGTGACCATCTTCACGGCCCGTCCGGGCGTGGTGATCGGCCGCAAGGGGTCCGAAATCGACAAACTCAAGGAGGAGCTCTCCAAGTTGACCGGCAAGGACGTCTACGTCGACATCCAGGAGGTCAAGAACGAGAAGGCCGACGCCCAGTTGGTCGCCGAGAACATCGCCGTCCAGCTCGAGCGCCGCATCGGTTTCCGCCGGGCCATGAAGAAGGCCGTGCAGGAGGCCCGCCAGATGGAGGGCGTCGAGGGCATCAAGATCCGCTGCGCTGGCCGCTTGGGCGGCGCCGAGATCGCACGCGTCGAGATGTACCACGAGGGACGGGTGCCGCTGCACACGCTCCGTGCCAACATCGATTACGGTTTCGCCGAAGCCAGCACCATGTACGGCAAGTTGGGCGTCAAGTGCTGGATCTGCAAAGGCGAGATGAAGAAGACAGACACCCGCAAACCCGAGAACCGCAGGGTCGATGAATCCCGTTCCGAGGCAGTCCTCGGCAAGTGATGATCGGCAACCATTCCTCGGCGAGTAACAACCAATTTCCAGGAGACCGCATATGGCATTGATGCCGGCAAGGGTAAAATATCGCAAGATGCAGCGCGGAAGCCGCACAGGTCTGGCTTCCCGCGGCAACACCGTGGCTTTCGGCGAGTATGGACTCCAGTCGCTCGAGCGCTGCTGGATGGATACCAAGCAGATCGAGGCGGCCCGTGTGGCGATCACCCGCTACATGAAGCGTCGTGGCAAGGTCTGGATCCGCATCTTCCCCGACAAGTCATTCACCAAGAAGCCTCTCGAGGTCCGAATGGGCACCGGCAAGGGCGGTGTGGAGTCGTGGGTGGCGGTCATCCGACCGGCCAGCGTGCTCTTCGAGGTCGACGGCGTGCCCGAGGCGATTGCCCGGGAAGCCATGCGGCTGGCCTCCACCAAGCTGCCGATTTCGACCAAGTTCATTTCACGTCACAAGATGGGTTGAGGGACGACCATGGCCAATTCCAATTTCAAAGACATGACGGCCGCCGAGATCGGCGCCAAGTGCCGCGAGTTGCGGCAGGAGCTGTTCAACCTCCGCCTCCAGCAGGCCACTGCCCGCTTGGAGAAGCCGCATCGGATCCGCGACATCCGTCGCGAGGTCGCGCGGGGTGAGACCCAGCTGTCCAAGCTCTCGGCGAAAGCCTGAACCGTTTCAAAGCAATTCTGACCCATTTCGAGGAAATCCCGACCCGTATGTCACAGACATCCACAGAACGCGGACACCGGAAGGAGCGCATCGGCGAGGTCGTCTCCAACAAGATGGAGAAGACCATCGTCGTGAAGGTGGAGCGCCGCTACCGCCATCCGCAGTACCGCAAGGTGGTGACGAGCTTCAAGAAGCTGTACGCCCACGATGAGACCAAGCGGGCCCAGGTGGGTGACCTGGTCCGCATCCAGGAGACCCGCCCGCTCTCGAAGCTCAAGGCTTGGCGGCTCGTCGATGTCCTGAACCCCGATGGTTCGATTAAACCCGATGGGTCGGTCAAATCCGACGGCTCGGTCAAGAACTAACCGAACCGTCCGGTCAAACACTGAGCGGAGCCAATTTCCATGATCCAAATTCGTTCGAGCCTGGATGTCGCAGACAACACCGGCGCCAAGGTGGCCTGGGCCATCGGCGTCCTGGGCAGCAACCAGCCCTACGCCCACGTCGGTGACGTGATCAAGGTGCACATCAAGGAGGCCGCCCCGGATGGCACCGTCAAGAAGGGCGAGGTGCAGAATGCCGTCATCGTGCGGACCCGCCACCCGGTGCGCCGCAGCGACGGATCCTACGTCCGTTTCGACCGCAATGCGGTCGTGATCATCGACAAGGAGAACAATCCGCGGGGCACCCGCATCTTCGGGCCGGTGGCCCGTGAACTGCGCGAGAAGCGCTTCATGAAGATCATCTCCCTCGCACCCGAAGTGATCTGACCCAGAGAGGAAAAGACATGGCATCCAAATTTCACGTCAAGAAGGGCGACGAGGTCGTCGTCATCACCGGTTCGGCCAAGGGCCGTCGCGGCAAGGTGGCCGAGGTGGTCACATCCCGGCAGGCTGTGATCCTCGAGGGCACCGACGAACGCTCCAAGGAGCAGGATGATCGTCGCCGCCTCGTCAAGCCGATGCTGCACTACGTCCGCAAGAACCAGCAGAATCCCAACGGCGCACTGGTCTGGCTGGAGTCCCCCATCCATGTCTCCAACGTCATGAAGGCCGAGAAGTACGACGCCCGCAAGGCCAACAAGCGCTGAGTCCCATGAAACCCCGTCTTTACACGAAGTACATCGAGGAGGTCCGGCCCGCCCTGACCCAGAAGCGCGGCTACAAGAACGTCCACCAGGTGCCCAGGATCGAGAAGATCGTGGTCAACATGGGTGTGAGCGCCTCCCTTGAAAAGGGAGCCCTCGAGGATGCCGTCAAAGAAATGCAGATGATCACCGGCCGCAAGGCTGTCGTGAACATCGCCCGCAAGAGCATCGCGAACTTCAAGCTCCGCAAGGGGCAGTCCGTCGGCTGCAAGGTCACCCTGCGCCGCGAGGTCATGTACGAGTTCTTCGACCGTCTTGTCACCGCCGCGCTGCCCCGCATCCGCGATTTCCGCGGTGTCGGATCCCGTCAGTTCGACGGCCGTGGGACCTACTCGCTGGGCATCCCCGACCAGACGATCTTCCCGGAGATCGAGCTCGACAAGATCAAGAGGCAGCAGGGGATGGACATCACCATCGTCACGTCCGCCCCGACCAACGAGGAGGCCTACGACCTCCTCAAGATGATGGGAATGCCCTTCTCAAAATAATCAATCCACTCTATGGCCAAGAAATCCTGGCTCGCCCGGAACAAGAAGAAACTGGAGACCGTCAAGAAGTACGCGGCCCTGCGTGCTGAATTGAAGGCCAAGGGCGACTACGCCGGCCTCTCCAAGCTTCCCAAGAACGCGAGCCCCGTCCGCGTCGTCAACCGTTGTCTGGTCAGCGGACGCCGCCACGCCTTCATCCGCAAGTACGGCATCTCCCGTCTCTCGTTCCGCGAGGCCGCCCTCCAGGGACTCATCCCGGGCGTGACCAAGGCCAGCTGGTAATCCGAGCCCATCTACATCCATGAACGCTGATCCAGTTTCCGACCTGCTCACGCGCATTCGCAATGCGGGGATGGCGCTCCATCCCACCGTCTCCGTTCCGCACTCCCGCTTCAAGGAGGCGATCGCCCAGGTGCTGAAGAGCGAGGGCTACATCTCCGATGTCGCCGTCGAGGGCGACAAGCTCAAGACACTCAAGCTCGGTCTCAAGTACCAGGGCCGCAAGGCGGTCATCCAAGGCCTGAAGCAGGTGAGCACTCCCGGTCTCCGCCGCTATGTGGCGGGTTCCGAAGCTCCTCGGGTGCTCGGTGGGCTCGGTGTCGCCATCCTGTCCACACCCAAGGGTGTGATGACCGGTTCCCAAGCCCGTCGCCAGAATGTCGGCGGCGAGGTGGTGTGTTACGTCTGGTAAAGGATTTTGTTATGTCACGTATTGGAAAAAGCCCGGTAGCCATCCCGGCCAAGGTGAAGGTTTCCGTGAACGGGAATCGGGTGACGGTCGAGGGCCCGAAGGGCAACCTCGGACTCGCGCTGCCCCAGTTCACCAGCGCCCAGGTGGACGGCTCCAACGTCCGCGTGGCGCGGACCGCCGAGAGTGCCGAGGCGAAGGCCATGCATGGCTTGGCTCGCGCCCTCGTCAACAACATGGTCAAGGGGGTCTCCGAAGGCTTCCAGAAAAAGCTCGAGATCCAGGGCGTCGGCTTCAAGGCCACGCTCCAGGGCTCGGTGATCAATCTCGCCCTCGGCTACAGCCATCCGATCAACTATCCCGTTCCCGCGGGGATCAAGGTCGTCGTCGAGGAGGGCACCAAGCTCACCATCGATGGCGCCGACAAGGAGTTGGTGGGTCGGGTCGCCTCCGAGATCCGCAGCTTCTACCCGCCGGAGCCTTACAAGGGCAAGGGCGTCCGCTACGCCGGCGAGAAGGTCGTGCGCAAGGAAGGCAAGACCGTCCAGTAATTTGGTATTCCGTCTATTTTGCTAGAATGAGAACAGAGCACAAACATCGCTTGGCTCAGCTGCGCCACTGGCGGGTGCGCAAGACCGTGTCGGGCACGGCCGCCCGGCCCCGCATGAGCGTCAAGTTCACCGGCCAGCACATCTACGTGCAATTCATCGACGATGTCATCGGGAAGACCCTCGCCGCCGTGGGTACCCGCGACAAGGCCGCCCCGACCGAGCTGAAGGGTGCCAATGCCGCCAACGCGGTGGTCACCGGCAAGCGCGCCGCAGCCGCCGCCAAGGAAAAAGGCATCGAAACGGTGGTCTTCGACCGGGGAGGCGCACGTTACCACGGCAAGGTGAAGGCTCTGGCCGACGCGGCTCGCGAGGCGGGTCTCAAATTTTGAACCGAAGGAATCCTGTGTCAGAACAAAAAGACATCTCAGCAGCGCCGGCGTCCCCCGCCGGTTCCGCACAGAGCGGCCCCCAGTCGTTCGGCGGCCCCCAGTCGTTCGGCGGTGATCGCCCCCACCGTGGTGGTGGCGAGGGCGGCCGAGGTCGCGGGCCCCGTCGCGGTCCGCGCGATCAGCGCGACTCCGACGAACCGAAGGATGGCCTGGTCGAGAAGGTCGTCCATATCAACCGCTCTTCGAAGGTCGTGAAGGGTGGTCGCCGTTTCTCCTTCAGCGCACTCATCGTCGTCGGTGACAAGCAGGGCAAGGTCGGCATGGGCATGGGCAAGGGTGCCGAAGTCAGCGAAGCCATCAAGAAGGGTGGCGAGAACGCCAAGTCCCGCATCTCGGTGGTTTCGTTGTCGTCCAGCACGATTCCCCACGAGGTCTATTCCGAGTTCGGCGGAGCCAAGGTGCTCCTCCGTCCGGCAAGCCCGGGAACCGGGTTGATCTGTGGCAAGACCGTACGCGCCGTCGTCGAGTCGGCCGGGGTGAAGGACGTGCTGTCCAAGTCCCTGGGTTCCAAGAACGCTTCCAACGTGGCCAAGGCGACCCTCAATGCGCTCCTGAGTCTGCGCACCCGCGACCAGATCCTGAAGGCTCGCGGCCTCGAGAGCCGCATCGCCTCCACCAAGACCGCCTGAAAATATGAGACTTCATGATCTGAAACCCCGCCCGGGAGCCAAGCACCGCAAGAAGCGCCTCGGTCAGGGTGAATCCAGCGGCCGCGGCAAAACCTCCGGCCGTGGTGGCAAGGGCCAGAGCGCCCGCTCCGGCAGCTCGATCCGCATCGGCTTCGAGGGCGGTCAGATGCCCCTCATCCGCCGCATCCCCAAGCGTGGGTTCAACAACAAGCGTTTCAAGGTCGCCTACCACCCGATCAATCTGTCCGACCTCAACGAGTTCGAGGCGGGTTCGGTGGTCGACGCCGCCGCCCTGAAGAAAGCCGGTCTTGCCAACGGTCATTCCGACGGCATCAAGATTCTGGCGCGGGGTGAACTGACCCGGAAACTGGTGGTCCGTGCCCAGGCCTTCAGCGCCTCCGCTCGCGCCGCCATCGAGGGGTTGGGCGGTACCGCCGAGGTGGTCGCCTGAGTCATCCGGCCGGGCCGTCCGAACGTCGCCCGGAATTGTCGCAAGCAACCCTCCAGACCAGCAGTCCATGATCGGCCAACTGTTCAACACCTTCGCGAACTGCCTGAAGATCCCCGAGCTCCGCTCGAGGCTCCTCTTCACGGCTCTGGTTCTGGCCGTGGCTCGGGTGATCGCACTGACGCCGGTTCCCGGTCTGGACGGTTCCAAGCTGGCGGCTTATTTCGCGGAGGCCGCGAAGAACAATGGCGGTGGAGGTGTGTTCGGGTTGTACTCGATGTTCACCGGCGGTGCTCTTGAAGAGTGCGCCGTCGGGGCCTTGGGGATCATGCCGTACATCAGCGCCACGATCTTCATCCAGTTGCTCACCGCCGTGGTGGCTCCGCTGGGCAAACTCGCTCGCGAAGAGGGGGGACGCGCCAAGTTGGTGGCCTATGGTCGATACCTCACCGTTCTGCTCTGTCTGGGTCATGGTTTGATCGTCGCATTGGGCTGGGAGAATCCTGAAAAGGCCTTCCAGGGTTTCTCCGGGTCGCTGGTCACCGCCGAGAACCTGTGGTTGTACCGCATCCAGACCGTCATGATCCTCACCACTGGGACTCTCTTCCTGATGTGGTTGGGTGAGCAGATCACCGAGCGCGGCATCGGAAACGGTGTCTCGCTCCTGATCACCGTCGGCATCCTCGCCCGTCTGCCCAACGCGGGGAAATCCCTGGTCTCCATGTTCCAACAGGAGAACTCGAAGTTCCTGCACCTGATCCTTCTGTTGCTCGTCCTCGCCGTCGTGGTCGCAGGAGTGGTCCTGATCACGCAGGGTCAGCGCAAGATTCCCGTGCAGTATGCGCAGCGCGCCGTCGGACGGAAGATCATGTCGGGCGGCACCTCGTTCATGCCCCTCCGGGTCAATTACGCCGGTGTGATGCCCGTCATTTTCGCCCAAGCGATCCTGATGTTCCCGGGAATGATCTTCGAGAAACTTGCCGCGATCCTTCCGGCGGGTTTCGGGAAACAGGTGTCGATCTACATCGCGAGTCATCTCGGACGCCAAGGATTCACCTACCTGTTCCTGTACGGACTGATGATCCTGTTCTTCTCCTACTTCTGGGTCGCCACGCAGTTCAATGAACTCCAGGTGGCTGACGATCTCAAGAAGCACGGAGGATACATCCCCGGAGTCCGCCCGGGCACCGCGACGAGCGACTTCCTTCACAATACCATGAGCCGGATCACCTTGGCCGGTGCCGTTTTCCTGGTGGTGATCGCCATCATCCCGACGGTCATGAGCACCCAGCTCAAGATCGATCCCCTGGTCGCGCAATTTTTCGGAGGCACATCCCTGCTGATCACGGTGGGCGTCCTGTTGGACACCCTTCGTCAGATGGAATCGTATCTCCTGATGAGGCACTACGACGGATTCCTCAAGAAGGGGAAGATCCGCGGACGCGCCTGAGATTTTTGTTCTTTGTCAGTTTCGGTCACAGAATAGGCTTCGATCAAGGGTCCGCAGGCTGAAGGAAGGTATCCGACGGCGGGGCGGTGTTTCAGACCATGGGTCGACCCATCATCAAGACGTCCGAGGAGATCCGCGCGATGCGGGCTGCCGGTCGCATCGCCAGCAAGGTGTTGCGCGGGGCTGCTCAAAGCGCGGAACCGGGCATGACCACCAGTCAACTCGATGCTCGGGTCGGACAACTCATCGCTTCCCACGGAGCCGTCAGTGCGTTTCTGGGCTACCGGGGGTTTCCTGCCCAGTGCTGCCTTTCGGTCAACGAGGCGGTCATCCACGGCATCGGCGACTCGCGACGCCTCCAGTTCGGCGATCTGTTGAAGATCGACGTCGGGGTGCGGTATCAGGGCTTCATCGGTGATGTGGCGATGACCGTGATGGTAGGCGGTGGTTCGCCTCAGCATCAAAAGTTGCTGGATACGACGGTCCAAGCCCTGTATGAAGGTATTTCTGCCGCGCAAGCAGGGTCGAGGGTCATGGACATCGGTCGCGCGGTGGAGCGGTGCGTGTCGGGTTCCGGTTACGGAATCGTTCGCGAATTCTGCGGGCACGGCGTGGGAAGAAACGTCCACGAAGAACCCCAGATCCCGAATTATGTCGACTCCAAGGCGCTGACACGTCTGAAGAGCGGCATGACGATCGCGATCGAGCCGATGGTCACCTTGGGCAATCCCTCGGTCGAGATCCTCGACGATGGGTGGACGGTGGTCACTCGGGATCGTCGGGTGTCGGCGCACTTTGAACACACGGTGCTCATCACCGATTCTGGACCGGAAATTTTGACACGGGACGAGGAGAGTCAGTTGTATTGACGGGTTTAGGATTTCGAAAATGAAAGTCAGAGCTTCAGTTAAGAAACTTTGCGAGAACTGCAAGATGGTCAAACGCAAGGGCGTGATCCGCGTGATCTGCTCGAATGCGCGCCACAAGCAGCGGCAAGGCTGATCATAGGAAACGAATTATGCCACGAATCTTGGGAGTTGATATTCCTGCGGACAAGCGCATCGACATCGCGCTCCGCTACATCTACGGAATCGGTCCGGTCAATGCGTTGGAGATCCTGGAGCGCGCCAACATCGATCCGTCGCTGCGCGCCAAGGCCCTCAACGAAAGCCAGCTCTCGCTGATCGTGAATGCGATCCAAGAGGGCAAGTACGTGACCGAAGGCGATCTGCGCCGCGAACTGGGCATGAACCTGAAGCGTCTTCAGGCCATCAAGTCCTATCGGGGTCAGCGCCACAGCCGCAGCCTGCCGGTCCGCGGGCAGCGCACCCAGACCAACTCCCGCACCCGCAAGGGGCCCCGCAAGACGGTGGGTGTCCAGAGGAACCCGACCGCGAAGGCTTAATTTTACCGCTCAATCATTATGGCAGACGAGACAAAGGCCAAGAAGGCCCCCAAGGCCGAGGCTGGCGAGGCGACGACCACCGCCGCCGAACAGGCCGCTCCCAAGGCACCCACCAAGACCAAGAAGGCTCCGGCCGAAGGACAGGCGGCCGCTCCTGCGGCGGCTTCCGCACCCGCTGCCCCCGCCGCGGCCGCGCCTCTGGCCGCCGCCGCCGCGCCGACCGCAGCCGACCTGCTCGGTGATGATCCGAACGCCAAGAAGATCATCCGCGCCAAGGGCGCGAAAAACATCGCCGTGGGTGTCGCCCACGTGATGGCCACCTTCAACAACACGCAGGTCACCATCACCGATATGCAGGGCAACCTGATCGGTTGGAGCACCGCCGGCCGAGTCGGCTTCAAGGGTTCGCGCAAGAGCACGGCCTTCGCCGCCCAGCAGGCCGCCCAAGACGCCGCCCGTCAGGCCATGTCCCACGGCATGCGCGAGGTCGAGGTCAGGGTCAATGGACCCGGTTCCGGCCGCGAATCCGCCATCCGCGCCCTCCAGGCGATCGGTCTCGAGATCACCGTCATCAAGGACGTGACTCCGGTGCCCCACAACGGCTGCCGCCCCCGCAAGAAGCGCCGCGTGTAATTCAACTCTCAACACTTTCGACAAATGGCTCGTTACACTGGTCCTCGCGTCCGCATCAGCCGCCGGCTGGGCACTCCGATTTTTGGCTCCTCCAAGTACTTGGAGCGCCGTCCCTATCCTCCCGGCACCCACGGTCCGAAGTCCCGCCGCAAGCACAGCGACTACGCCATCGGCCTGATGGAGAAGCAGAAGCTGCGGTTCTTCTACGGCCTTCAGGAGAAGCAGTTCCGCAATGTCTACGAGCGCGCTCTTCGGATGCGCGGTGTGACCGGCGAAAAGATGCTGCAGATCCTCGAGACCCGTCTCGACAATCTCGTCTATCACGCCGGGTTCGCCTTGACCCGTCCGGCGGCCCGCCAGTTGGTCGGCCACGGCCATGTGAAGGTCAATGGCCGCAAGGTCAGCATCCCGAGCTATGCCGTGAAGGTGAACGATGTGATCCAGATCAAGGATCATGCCAGCTCCAAGAGCATCGCCCAGAAGAACATCGAGGGATCGACCAGCCGTGTGGTTCCCGATTGGATCCGGCTGGACCGCGAGGCCCTGTCGGCGGCGCTCCTGCGCATCCCTTCCAGGGACGAGATCAACCCGATCGCCAACGAGCAGGCGGTCGTCGAATTTTACTCCCGCTGAACGGACTGGCCACCGGTTTGGCCAAAGAAAGCAATTATACGGGATCCCACCTCCTTGCGGGAGTGTTCACGGGTGGGATCCAGATTAAAATTGCACCCCAACTATGCCTGTTCGTCTAGGACGCTTCGAAATGCCGAAGCGGTTGACCAAGGATGAGTCGACCGCGACGGATACCTACGCCAAGTTCATCGCCGAGCCGTTTGAAACCGGTTACGGCCATACCATCGGCAATTCCATCCGCCGGGTCCTTCTCTCCTCGTTGGAGGGGGCCGCGATCACTTCCGTCAAGATCGACGGAGCCATGCACGAGTTCACCACCGTGGACGGTGCGGTCGAGGATGTCACCGACATCGTTCTGAACCTGAAGCAGGTCAAGTTCAAGGCCCACTCCCGTGAGCCGCAGACCTTGCTGCTGTCGGTGAATCGCGAAGGCGCGGTCACCGCTGGCGACATCGAGCTCAACCAGAACGTCGAGATCGTCAATCCCGACCAGATCATCTGCACGCTCGATCGCAAGAAGAAGCTCGAGATGGAGCTCGAAGTCCGTGTGGGCCGGGGTTTCTGTCCCGGTGACGAGAACAAGAAGACGGACCAACCGATCGGCGTGATCGCCATCGACTCGCTGTTCTCTCCGGTGACCCGCGTCCGGTATGCGGTGGAGGCCGCCCGCGTCGGCCAGCGCACCGACTACGACAAGCTCATCATCGAGATCTGGACCGACGGCCGCCTTTCACCGGACGACGCCTTGACCCAGGCCTCCGCCATCCTCCAGCACCACCTCGATGTGTTCGTCGGATACGACAAGAACGCGGTGGAGTTCGAAGTGGAGGTCAAGCCTCAGGACGACGAGAAGGCCAAGCTCAAGAAGCTGCTCAACATGAGCGTCAATGAGATCGAGCTGAGCGTCCGCGCGGCCAACTGCCTCAACAACGCCAACATCACCACCGTGGGACAGTTGGCGATGAAGACCGAGCAGGAGATGCTCAAGTACCGCAACTTCGGAAAGAAGTCCCTGAACGAGATCAAGGAGAAGCTGACCGGCCTCAACCTGACCCTCGGAATGAACATCGACCCGGCCCTGCTCGATATGCCGGCCGAAAACAAGAATCCTTAACCCGACTGAATTATGCGCCACCTTAAGCGCAACAAGAAACTGGGTCGCAAAGGCGACCACCGCAACGCCATGCTGGCCAACTTGGTGAGCTCCCTCATCAAGCACAAGCGGGTCACCACCACCTTGGCCAAGGCGAAGGCTGCACGTCCGGTCGCCGAGAAGCTGCTGACGCTGGGCAAGCTGGCCAATGAGGCCCTCGCCGAAGCCAGTTCCAGCGCCGACGCCGCGGGCAAGGCCAAGGCCGCCGCCGCCAACGTCCACAACCGCCGTCTGGTCGCCGCGCGTCTCCGCCAGCAGCCGCGCAGCCACTTCCGTGGTACGCCGACCGTGAAGGGCAAGGAATTGCGCGAGGCTTGGAAGAACGAGCACGATGTCGTCCACATCCTGTGCGACCAGATCGCTCCCGCCTTCAAGGCACGGAACGGCGGATACACCCGGATCCTGCGTCTAGGTCAGCGCCAAGGCGACTCCGGCCAACTGGCCATTCTGGAGTGGGTCGATTTCACCCCGGCCGCCAGCGAAGCGGCTCCCGCCGCGACTCCGGCGTCCTGACTCTGATCGCCTGAGCCAAGGCGTCGATCGCGCCCGACAGGCCTATCGAGCCCAATGGATCAGGATCCAGAGGGTTCCACTTCCCTCGCGCCATCCCCTTGCGGGATGGGCCACCGCGAAAGCCGCCCGGACAGGGCGGCTTTTTCGTTGGGTGTCTTGGATTCGGTGGCCTCGGCCCGATGCCGATGTTCAGATGGGAAAACGGGGTCGATGCCCTGGGGATGATGGCTGGCGGGTGGTCCTTTTGCGAGGGGCGCCGAAAGGACCTTGGTCAGGTGTCGGACTCCGTGCCCCATTTCAACTTCAGCGAATTGTTTACGAACCCACGACGGGGCGATCCGATCGAGGCTTCTCGGGGTGGACTGCTCGATCGTGCGCAGATTCAGTGAGAATGCCACGATCGGAGCCCCAGTCGCACCCCGATATGGCCACCAGCCTCGGTATTCCATGGATAGCCATCCGTGGACTGGACGCCATGCTGTGATGGATGGGGCGAGCTGTAGGCGATTCCGTAGGCCGACGATGGGGGCAGGCCAAGTTGGAGGAATGAGCCTCGCCAGCGTATCATGCCGGGCACGACCACCGAGAGCATGCAGGCTCCGGGAATCGACGCGTCTACATGGAACGGAGGGAAATCGAAGCTCCCCGTCGAAGACACCCATGTGGGTGGCAGCGTGCAGTGGAGAGGGGGTGGAGAAGACTCGGGATCCCGACGTCTGCCATGTCCGTCCGGACATCTCGTCGGACCGATGAAAGAATCGATGGTCGGGACGACAGGATTTGAACCTGCGACGTCTTGGTCCCAAACCAAGTGCTCTACCGGGCTGAGCTACGTCCCGAACCGGCTTCAAACCTTCGCTTTTGGTCCCGGATCAGGCAATGCTTTTCGAGCCCCTCCACCTGCCCCATATTCCCGCGGACTTTTTCTCGGATGAAGCTTCTCGTCTTCGCGCATGTGCCGCCTCCCCATCATGGCCAGAGCCAGATGGTGAAGCTGATGGTGGACGGTTTTCGCGAGCGACCGTCGCTGGGAATCGAGGTGCTCCACGTCGATGCCCGCTTGTCGTCGGGGATGGCGGATGTGGGCTCGGTCCGTGGCGGCAAGATCCGGGCCCTCTGGGCTCATTGTCGCGAGGCGATCCGTTGCTCGAGGGAGCAGGGATGTCGCACCTTGTACTACATCCCCTCGCCGCCGAAGCGGTCGTCCCTGTACCGGGATTTCCTGGTGATGACCCTGATCCGTTGGCGCTTCGACCGGGTCATCCTGCACTGGCATGCGGTCGGGCTGGGGGGGTGGCTGCAGTCGGAGGCCTTCTTCTGGGAGCGTTGGCTGGCCGTGGCCTGCCTGGGCCGCGTGCGCCGGGCCGTGGTGCTGGCCGAGAGCAACCGCGCCGATGCCGAGTTGCTCCGCCCGAGATCGGTGGCGGTGGTCAGCAACGGGATCCCGGACCCGTGCCCCGATTTCGACGGGACCCTGGACCCGCAGCGTGCGGCAATCCCGTCCCGGACGGACATCGAGGTGCTCTTCATGGCGCATTGCACCCGCGACAAGGGGCTCTTCGGGGCGGTGGAGGCCGTCGTGGCGGCCAATGACTCCGGCAAGACGGGGCGTCGGTTCCGGCTCACCGTCGCCGGAAGCTTCCTTTCGGAGGCCGAGGAGGCCGAGTTCCGGGAGCGGATCAGGCGCCCGGATGCGTCGGAATGCGTGGAGATCGCCGGCTTCGTCTCCGGCCCCGAGAAGGATCGCCTGCTCCGGCAGACCGATGTGTTCCTCTTCCCGACCTACTTCGCCAACGAGGGGCAGCCCCTGAACCTGATCGAGGCGCTCGCCTACGGGCTGCCCTGCGTCACCACCCGGTGGCGTTCGATTCCCGAGTATTTTCCCGCGGACTATCCCGGTCTCTGCGTTCCCCGCGACATCCCGGCGCTGGCTCGCGCCCTGCATGCGGTGGTCGAGCGCGTGGACGGCCGCGAATTGCGCCGGGAATACGAGCGGCGATTCGCCGTGGGCCCGCACCTCGAGGCCCTGGCGGAGGCGATCCGTGGAGCCTGATTCCTGTCGGAGGAACGGCTCGAGGCTCCCCGGGTGGTTGTCAGGTCTCGCTCCCTCCCTCCCGCCATGGCCGCCAAAGGAAACGGCGCCGCTCCGATTCCGGAGGACGGCGCCGTGATGGGTTCGATCGCGGAGGTTGTCGATCGCGGAGGTTACTTCGCCGCGGCGTACAAAGCCCCGACCTTGTTCCAGTCGATCACGTTCCAGAGGGCCTTGAGGTAGGCGGCCCGCAGGTTCTGATACTTCAGGTAGTAGGCGTGTTCCCACACATCGACGCCCAGGACCGGCTTGCCCTCGCATCCGGCGATGGCCTTGCCCATGAGCGGGTTGTCCTGATTGGCCGTGGAGACGATCTCGAGTTTGCCGCCGTTGACCACGAGCCAGGCCCATCCGGAACCGAAGCGGCCGATGCCGGCGGCCTCGAATTTCGCCTGGAAGTCGGCGAAGGAACCGAATGCCGCGTCGATGGCGGCGGCCAGGTCGCCGGAAGGAGTGCCGCCCTTGCCGGGACCCATCAGGTTCCAGAAGAAGGTGTGGTTCCAGTGGCCGCCGCCATTGTTGCGGACCGGACCGCGGATGGCGTCCGGCACACCCGCCAGATTTCCGATCAGGGCCTCCAGCGGGAGCGTCTCCACCGGGGTGCCGGCGATGGCCTTGTTGAGGTTGTCCACGTAGGCCTTGTGGTGGCGGCCGTGGTGGATCTCCATGGTCAGGGCGTCGATGTGGGGTTCGAGCGCTTCCTTGGGGTAGGGCAGGGGGGCGAGTTCGTGGGCCATAGGGATGTAGTGCCGGGAGGATCCGTGTCGCGGGATGCCGACCGGGCAGCGGACGTTAGCAAGCTTCGACCGGTGCGCAAGCCGGGGAACCGCGACCGGGCGATCGTGGGCAGCGGTGGGCTTGGCCGCGAAAATTCCGTCTGGCCTGTCGTTCCCGGCGACCGATACGTTGACGGTTCGAACAACTCAACGCATGAGCAACCCCACCGGAGACATCGGATTGATCGGCCTGGCGGTCATGGGCCAGAACCTGATCCTCAACATGAACGACCACGGCTTCACCGTCGTGGCCTACAACCGCACGACCTCCAAGGTGGACGAATTCCTGGCCGGTGAGGCCAAGGGGACCCGGATCCAGGGAGCCCACTCAATCCCCGAACTGGTGTCCAAGCTCAAGACACCGCGGCGGATCATGATGCTGGTCAAGGCCGGGCAGGCGGTGGACGACTTCATCGAGCAACTGGTGCCCCATCTCTCGCCCGGAGACATTCTCATCGATGGCGGCAATTCCCTGTATGGCGACACCGAGCGCCGGGTGAAGCATTGCGAGTCGAAGGGCCTGCTGTTCATCGGCACCGGTGTTTCCGGCGGCGAAGAGGGGGCCCGCCGTGGACCGAGCATCATGCCCGGCGGCTCGGCCAAGGCCTGGCCGGCGGTGAAGGACATCTTCCAGGGCGTGTCGGCCAAGGTGGAGGGCGGGGCCCCCTGCTGCGACTGGGTGGGCGACGGTGGCTCGGGCCACTACGTGAAGATGGTCCACAACGGCATCGAGTACGGCGACATGCAGTTGATCTGCGAGGCCTACAACATCCTCAAGAACGGTCTGGGTCTGACGGCCGACGAGATGCACCAGGTCTTCGCCGACTGGAACCAGGGCGAACTCGACAGTTTCCTCGTCGAGATCACCCGCGACATCCTGGCCTTCAAGGACACGGACGGAGCCCCGTTGGTGGACAAGATCCTCGACACGGCCGGTCAGAAGGGCACCGGCAAGTGGACGGTGATCGATTCGGCCAACCTGGCCCAACCGGTCACCCTCATCGCGGAGGCGGTGTTCAGTCGCTGCGTCAGCGCGATGAAGGAGGAGCGTGTGAAGGCCGCCCGCAAGCTCAAGGGGCCCAAGCCGCTGCTCGGCGCCGCGAAGAATCCCAAGGCGCGCCAGGCCTTCATCGAGGACATCAGGAGCGCCCTCTACGCCTCCAAGATCGTCAGCTATGCGCAGGGCTACATGCTCATGCGGGCGGCGGCGGCGGAATACGGATGGAAACTCAACTACGGCGGCATCGCCCTGATGTGGCGCGGCGGTTGCATCATCCGGTCCCGTTTCCTGGGCAGGATCAAGGAGGCCTACGACAAGAATCCGAAGCTGGCCAACCTGCTGCTCGACGACTACTTCCGGGCCGAGATCAAGAAGTGCCAGAAGGGCTGGCGCAACGTGGTGGCCTCGGCGGCCAAGAAGGGCATCCCGGTGCCGGCCTTCAGCACGGCCCTGGCGTTCTACGACCAGTACCGTTCGGCCACGCTGCCGGCCAACCTGCTGCAGGCGCAGCGCGACTACTTCGGGGCCCACACCTACGAGCGCGTGGACCAGCCGCGCGGGCGGTTCTTCCACACCAACTGGACCGGGCGTGGGGGCAATGTGAGCTCCAGCACCTACAACGCCTGAGCGACGGGATCCGGATCACCCCAGGCACCTCGTGAACAACGATCTCTCACCCGAGGCCGAGAAGACGCTGAAGAAGTTCTTCGGCATCTTCATCGCCACCCTGTTCCTGTACGTGACGATCTACGGGGGATGCGAGGCCTATCGGGTGCGCAACGGGGCCTGGCACCTGACCTTCGACAAGCAGCCCGACGGGACCCCGGTCCTGCGCATCGAGCATCCGCGGTTGCTGACCGGGGGTGCGGTGTCGATCCGTTTCCCCGGGGAGAACGCGCCCCGGGTGACCAACGGTCCGATCACCTACGTCTACACCCGACCGGACACCAACTCGACCCCCTTCGGTCCCATCTACTTCGTGGACACCACCCAGTTGCCGGGCACGGTCGCCGTGGGGGCGTTCGGCCATGTGGTGGAGATGATCCCCAGGACCCTGTTCGTCGATTTCCAGGAAGTCCCCTGGGTCTCCGGCACCAACCTGACGTTGTTGCCCGACGGCAAACCCTCCCCGGAGCGCCTGAAGGTCAGGAACCAGCAGTGGAACGGTCGCTGAGCGGGGTGGTGTGGCGCTTGGGAATCCGCCCTCCCGCCGTCCCCGGGAGCTCTTCCGGCCTTCCCAAGGGCGGGCTTTGGCGGGATCCTCCGCGTTCATGTTCCCCCGCTTGAGGCCCTCCTGCGTCGCGACGGCATCCCTGCTGTGCTCGTTCCTCGTCTCCGCATCGACGGCGCCGTCCACCGAGCCGGGGTTCAAGCCGCTGTTCAATGGCCGCGACCTGCGCGGATGGGTCAACGTCAACTGCGCCCCGGAGACCTTCACCGTCCGTGAGGGGATGATCCATTGCGATGGGGTGCCCACCGGTGCCCTGCGCACGGAACGCCAGTACGAGAACTTCATCCTCGAGCTGGAATGGCGCCATCTGAAGGCCGGTGGGAACGCCGGGGTGTTCATCTGGTCGGGGCCCATGCCGGCCCTGGGGCAGCCCTTTCTCCGGGCCATCGAGGTGCAGGTGCTCGACCACGGCTATGGCAAGTCGGACTGGTTCACCACGCACGGCGACATCTTCCCCATCCACGGGTCGACCATGAAGCCCTTCGCACCCAGTCGCGGCGATCGCAGCTTCCCGAAGGAGTCCCGCAGTCTGGGCGCCCCGGATTGGAACCATTACCGGATCGTCGCCACCAACGGGGTGATCCGTCTTTCGGTCAACGGGGCCGAGGTGTCCGGAGGCACCGGTTGCAACTGGAGGCGGGGATACATAGCCCTCGAATCCGAGGGGGGCATCGTGGACTGGCGGAACCTGCGCATCCGGGAATTGCCCTCGACCGGCGCCACGGCCGCCGAGTCGGCCCCCGAGGCTCGGGTCTGGAAGAGCCTTTATGACGGGCGGACGCTGCGCGGTTGGCGGGCTCCCGCCCGGTCCGAGGTCTGGAAGGCCAGCGATTGGACGCTGAGGAGCCGGCCCGGGGTCGGGGACGAGGCATCGGTGCTCTGGTCCGAGGCGCGGTTCCAGCGCGACGAGCTGGTCTTCGATTGGCGCTGGGATGGCAAGGCGACCGATCGGATGCCTCCGGTGGTCTTCCGATCCGCCCGCGGTGGTGGACTCGTGCGGATCCCCGAGCAGGCCTCGGTTCGGGCCGATGGGTGGAACCGCCTGCGGGTGCGCCGGTCCGGATCGGCGCTGAAGGTCTCCGCCAACGATGCGGAGGAGACGACCGTGCAGGTTCCCGGCGGCCGCCTGGAGCTGGGGTTCATGCCGGCGTCGGTGCCGCTGCAGATCTCGAGCATCTTCCGTCGGTAGCCGTGTCGGTGGCCGTCCGCCGATCGCGGCCTGGCGCCCCGGGTCGAGGAACCGTGCGGAACCCGCCGGACTATCGGAAGCAGATGCGGCTCACCGCATCGTCGAAGCCCTGGGCCCCGGCGATGATCTTGATCTCCACCCGCATGAAGTAGATGGGAAGGTCCCGCCGATCGAGCTTGGGGAAACGCACGGCGTCCTTCTGCGTGGTGACCAGCATGTCGGCCCGGCGTTTCTTGCCACGGTTCACCGCGTCGAGCACCTCCTGCTGGGTGAAGCGATGGTGATCGGCATACCGTCGGGCCAGCACGATCTCGGCCCCGAGTTCGGCGAGTTTCGATTCGAAGCTCTCGGGCTGGGCGATCCCGCTGAGGCTGGCCACCCGGCGTCCCTGCAACAGGTCGAGTCCGCGTCGCTCGCCGGTGAAGACATCCTCGAAGTAGAGAGGATGGTGGACGCACTCGATGATGCCGGCGCGCGGATTGAGCCGTGCGATGCGTTCGCGCAGGACGGCGGTCTTCCCGTCGCTCTTGGTCAGGAAGATGACGCTGGCCCGGGCGAGATGGGAGGGGGGCTCCCGCAGGGTGCCACGAGGCAACAGGTGCTCGTTGCCGAAGGGTTGCTGGCAGTCGATGAGCACCACGTCGGTGCGGCGACCGGCCAGCTTCCAGTACTGGAAGCCGTCGTCGAGCAGCAGGGTGTCGCAACCGAAGTGCTCCACGGCATAGCGGCCCGCCTTGACCCGGTCCTTGTCGACCAGCACCACCACGTCGCGCAGATTCGAGGCCAGCATGTAGGGCTCGTCGCCGGCGGTCTCGGAGTCGAGCAGGAGCGACTGGCCGTCGGAGACGATCCGCGGAGGCGTGGTGTCCTCGCGCAGCAGGATCTTGTCGAGGAGCCGCTCGGAGACGGGCTTGGGCCGCGACCGGTATCCGCGCGACAGGATGGCCACCTTGCGTCCGGCATCCTGCAGCGCGCGCGCGAACTTCTCGACGACCGGCGTCTTTCCGGTGCCGCCCACCGTGAGATTGCCCACGGCTATGACCTGCACGCCCAGCGTCGAGTCCCGCAGGATGCGCACGCTGTAGAGAAGGCGTCGCAGTTTCACGATGCCGGCGAAAAGGTGCGCCAGCACCGAAAGCAGCGCCCGGATCAGCGACGCTTTGCGTCCCGGCAGATCCTCGAGGATCACCGCCAGCAGGTAGGTCTCCGCGGCCTCCGTGAATTTTTGCCAACGTTCGCGCACCGGGCCGTCACGATGTCATCGAGTCGCCGCGACTGGAAGATTTCCGTGCGTTTTGGAGGAATCGGGTTGTCAAGGACGGTCGCTCGGGACTAATTGAAAGGAAATTCCCCGGTCGAAGACCCATGAATCCAACCAACAGAACGCCCGGAATCACGGTCGAGCACCGCGGCTCCGGATTCGAGGTCGGGTCCGATCGCCGTCCGGTCGCGGCATACGCCGTGGAGGGGTCCAGCGGTTCCCGGGTCGGGGCGAGTCCCTCGGAAAGGGGTGCCGCTCCCCGCGGAAACCGACCATGCCACCCGCTTCGATTTTCAACGTGCCGCATCGTTCCCTTCCCGTCCGCGGGATCGTGACCGCTGCGTTGCGTTGGACCTACAAACACAACAACAACAACAAACTCAGAGTGAAACCAACCCAATCCAACAGCGCTTCCCGCGCTTGCGCCCTGGCCGCCGCCAAGGCTCCCGCCAAGAAGGCCGCCCCTGCCAAGAAGGCCGCGCCCGCCAAGAAGGCCGCGCCCGCCAAGAAGGCCGCCCCGGCCAAGAAGGCCGCGCCCGCCAAGAAGGCCGCCCCGGCCAAGAAGGCCGTTGCGAAGAAGAAGTAATCGCGTCGCCCATCCGGCGGTTTTGCTTGTCAATTCCGCCGGATTTGGGGCGCCGGGGGCGAGTGTGAACAAGTTGGGGACAACGCCCGAAAACTTGTTCTCGCGGTACTCCCCGGTTTGCCATAGAAGCCTCGCCCGCCACGGATGAAATCGTGGCGCCACACCGAGCAAGGCACCCACAGAAATGTCCAACTACACGGCATCAAATGCGTTGAAAACCCCGGGTTTACAGCTATTTTCGGCACTGGCGGCTGTCGCCCCGGGCGGATGCCGCGGTCCGGAAGGCGGTCGGTTCCCGATCGAATCGACCCGCAAGCCGGATGATACGTTCTCCCTGTGAATGGGGACGGTGAATAAATCTGAACCACGTCCATTCGCGGCCCCATTCCAACATCCCATGTCCGATCAACCCCAAGCCCTGTGGCAGGCAGCGCAGCAGACGCTCCGCGGAATGCTCAAGACGGAGCTGTTCAACCTGTGGTTCGCCCCGGTGACCGCCCGTTGCCTTGACGGCGACACGCTGACCCTCGAGGTCGCCGACGAGTTCTGCGAGTTCTGGTTGAAGGACAACTACCTCGACGTCCTCCGGTCGGTGGTGAGTCGGGTGGCTATCCGGCCGATCCAGGTCAACTTCGTGATCCGTTCCGGGGACGGGGCCGCCGAGGCGCAGGCCGAGCGGGTGCCGGTCGCCGATGCGGCGCCGAAGCTCAGGTCGGCGCAGGTCGAGGCGAAGACCGCGGAGACCGCGGGTGCAGCGAACCGGGACATCACCCGCAAGACGGAATCGCTGTTCAACCCCAACAACACCTTCGAGACCTTCGTGGTGGGCTCCAACAACCATCACGCACACGCCGCCTGCATGGGGGTGGCCCAGAAGCCCGGACACACCTACAACCCATTGTTCCTGTTCGGGGGTGTCGGCCTCGGCAAGACCCACCTGCTCCAGGCGATCGGGCAGCATGTCCTCGCCAACAAGAAGAACGCCCGCATCGGGTACCTCTCCTGCGAGCGCTTCACCAACGAGTTCATCGAGGCGCTCCAGAACAGCCAGTTGACCAAGTTCCGGAAGAAGCACCGCGAGCTCGACGTGCTGCTGATCGACGACATCCAGTTCCTGCAGGGCAAGGAGCGCATCCAGGAGGAGTTCTTCCACACCTTCAACGCCCTCCACGACGCCCACAAGCAGATCGTCCTGACCTGCGACCGGCCGGCCAACGAGATCCAGGGCCTGGAGCAGCGGTTGATCTCCCGCTTCGAGTGGGGAATGACCGCCGACCTGAAGGCCCCGGATGTCGAGACGCGTCTGGCCATCCTCAACAAGAAGGCCGCGGCGCTCAGCGTGAACCTCCCTGAGGAGATCATCCTCTTCCTCGCCAACCGGATCCGGACCAACATCCGACGGCTCGAGGGGGCGTTGGTCAGGGTTGCGGCCTATGCGCAGATTTCCGGCAAGGCCCTCAATCTCGAAACGGTCGAGACACTGCTCCGGGAGATCCTCCAGGAGGAGGGCAAGGTGGCCATCTCGGTGGGCGAGATCCAGAAGCGCGTCGCGGACTACTTCGACATCCGTCTGGCCGACATGACCAGCAAACGGCGCCCCGAGAACATCGCCTTCCCGCGTCAGATCGCCATGTATCTCGCCCGCCAGCTCACCGAGCATTCCTTGTCGGCGATCGGCGAGTCCTTCGGTGGCCGGGACCACGGAACCGTCCTGCACGCCTGCCGTCAGGTGCGCGACCGGATGGAGGTCGAGCCCAAGGTGCGCCAGGACGTCGGCTATCTCGAGAAACAGCTCACCCGCTGATCCCCGTGGCGGACCGCTCCGGCCGGGCGGTTCCATGGCGGTGACGGATCCGAGATCTCGGCTGGAAACCTTCCGCCGGTGCGGACACCCTCCGACCGTGTCATCCCGACGTGCCATCGTGGCCGTGCTGCTTGGACTGCTGACCCTCCGGGTGGCGTGGGGCGGGCCGTCGGTCGGCTTCGAGTCGATGGTGCCCGAATCCATCGGTGTCGCCTTCACCAACCGGGTGCCCGACTCCCGCTACCTCACCAACCAGGTCCCGTTGAACGGTTCCGGGGTCGCCCTGGGGGATGTGGATGGCGACGGCAGGCCCGAGATCTTCCTGGCCGCCTACTCCGGTGGCAGCGCCCTCTTCAGGAATCTCGGGAACTGGCGCTTCGACCGCGTCACCGCGAAGGTTTTCGAGGCCGACGCGCTGTCCGGTCTCGACGCGACCGGGGCCGTCCTCGCGGACATCGACGGCGACGATGACCTCGACCTGCTCCTCAACACCCTGGGACAGGGAACCCGGATCTTCGTCAACGACGGTTCAGGTCGGTTCGCCGCGGGTGCCGTGCTCAATCCGCGACGGGCCGGTTCGAGCCTCTCGTTGGCGGACGCCGACGGGGATGGCGACCTCGACCTGTACGTGGCCAACTACCGCACGGTCACGGTGCGCGACGATCCCCGGGCCAAGTACTCCATCCTCGAGGAAAACGGGCGCCAGCGGATCGTGGCCTACAACGGCCGATCCACCGACGAACCCGACCTCGTCGGGCGCTTCACCATGACCCCGGCCGGTCCGCGCGAGAACGGCGAGGCCGATGCGATGTACCTCAACGATGGAAAGGGGGGATTCGCCGAGGTTCCTTGGACCGGTGGGGCGTTCCTCGGAGCCTCCGGTCGTCCGCTGGATTCCGCGCCGCAGGACTGGGGATTGAGCGTCCTGTTCCGGGACCTCACCGGCGACGGCCGACCGGATCTCTACGTCTGCAACGACTTCCATTCGGAGGACCGTTTCTGGATCAACGAGACGCCTCCGGGAGGTCCGCTGCGGTTCCGGGCGGCGGCCCCGTCGGCCCTGCGCCATACCAGCGCCTTCTCCATGGGGGTCGACGCCGCGGACATCGACCGGGACGGCATCGACGACTTCATCGTGCTGGACATGCTCAGCCGCGAGCATCGACGGAGGAACACGCAGATGGACGGGGTTCCTCCCGGGTTCTACCAACCGGGCATCTGGGACGACCGGCCCCAGTTCTCCCACAACACCCTGTTCCTGGGGAGGGGTGACGGGACCTTCGCCGAAATCGGCCGTCTCGCCGGTGTCAGCGCCAGCGAATGGTCGTGGACCCCGATCTTCCTGGACGTTGACTTGGACGGCTTCGAAGACCTGCTCGTCTCCAACGGTCACGAGATGGACATGCTGGACGTGGACGTGGCCGCGCGCGCCGAGACCATGAAATCCGGCCGCGCGATGGGGCAGCGGGAGATGCTCGAGATGCGCCGGATGTTCGCCCGACTCGACACCCCCAATGCCGCCTTCCGGAATCGGGGCGACCTGACCTTCGAGGACGTCACCCGAGCCTGGGGATTCGACGCCCCCGGCGTCGAGCAGGGCATGGCCGCGGCCGACCTCGACGGCGATGGCGACCTCGATCTGGTGCTCAACACGCTGAATGGACCGGCCAAGGTCTACCGCAACAAGGCATCCGCTCCCCGGTTGGCCGTGCGCCTGCGCGGCGCGGGTGGCAATTCCCGGGGCATCGGGGCCAGGATCCGGTCGACGGTCCGCGGCCTGCCCGTCCAGTCCCAGGAGATGATGGCCGGCGGTCGCTACCTGTCCGGCGATGATCACCTCAGGACCTTCGCCCTCGGCACGGCGGACACGGCCGACATCGAGGTGACCTGGCGCAACGGACGGGTGACGCGTCGGTCGGGGGTGGGCCCCGGCGTGGTGGAGGTTCGCGAGGACCGGATCGAGGCGGCGGCCGTCCCGGTTCCGACGGTCCCGCTCTTCGAGTCCGTCTCCGGCCGTCTGGGGCATGTCCATGCCGACACCCCTTTCGACGAGTTCGGCCGCCAGCCACTGAAACCCTTCGACCTCGCCCAGGTGGGCCCCGGCGTGACGTGGGCCGACGTCAACGCCGACGGTTGGGACGACCTGCTCGTCTCGGCAGGGCAGGGAGGGTCGCTCTCGGTGTTCACCAACGACGCCCGTGGGGGCTTCTCGGCGCTGACGATCCCGGCCCTTCTGAAGCCCGTTTCACGGGACCTGACCACCGTGCTGGTCCTGCGTGGGATGATCCTCGCCGGGATCAGCAACGCGGAGGACGGGGCCACCAACGGGGGGGCGATCCGGATCGTGGATCCCGTGTCCGGGGTGAGCGGGGAGGTGCTGAGTGGTCGTGCCTGCCCGGTCGGTTCCATGGCCGCGGCCGACGTGGATGGCGATGGGGAACTGGAGATCCTGGTCGGGGTGCGCGAGGTCCCGGGACGCTACCCCGAGCCGGCGACCTCCTTCCTGGTGCGCAACCGGGGCGGTCGCTTGGGGATCCAGTCGAGTCTCGAGAAGTTGGGGCTGGTCCATGGCGTGGTCTTCACCGACCTCGACGACGATGCCCGGCCCGACCTCGCGGTGGGCACCTCATGGGGGCCCGTCCGACTGTTCCGGAATCGCTCGGGCACGCTGGAGCCCTGGGATCCGCCCTTGCGTGGCGCCGGCCTGCCCAAGGCGGTCGAGCGGTTGTCCGACTGGACGGGCTTGTGGTTGGGCATCACCGCCGGCGATTTCGATGGCGATGGGCGCATGGACCTGGCTGCGGGCAACTGGGGCCGAAACCATTTCCATGGGGCCGAGGCCGCCCATCGCCCGCTGCGGATCCGACACGGCGACCTCCAGGGCGATGGGATCTGGGATGTCCTCGAAAGCTACGTCGGGGCCGATGGGCGGGACTGGCCCGTCCGCAAGCGCCCCGCCTTGGCCGGGTTGAATCCGGATGCGGCCCGGCGCTTTCCGGATGCGGACAGCTTCGGCAAGGCCTCGATGGAGGATCTGTGGGGGCCCGTTTGGAAGACCCTGCCGGGCGTGTCGGCGCTCAACCTCGATTCGGGGGTGTTCCTCAACCGCGGCGATCACTTGGAGTGGCGGGCGTTCCCGCCGCGGGCGCAGGTGGCACCCGCCCATGGCCTGGCGGTGGCCGACTTCGACGGCGATGGGACCGAGGATGTCGTCCTTTCGCAGAACCATTTCGGCATCCATTCCGATGACGCCAGGTACGATGCCGGTCGCGGGCTGCTTCTGAAGGGATCGGGTCGAGGCGTGTTCCAGGCCGACGAACGCTCCGGCATCGTGGCCTGGGGGGATCAGCGCGGAGTGGCGGTGGCCGACCTCGATGCCGATGGTCGGGCCGACCTCGCCGTGGGCCAGAACAGCGGTCCCACCCTGCTGTTCCGCAATCTCTCCGCCCGCCCGGGCCTGCGGGTCCGGCTCAAGGGGCCTCCCGCCAACCCGGCCGGCATCGGGGCCTCCCTCCGGTGGTGCGCCGCCGGCAAGGCGGGGCCGCGGCGCGAGATCCGCATGGGCGGGGGGTGCTGCAGCGTGGACAGCCCGGTGACGGTCCTGGCCTCGGACCGCGGCGCCGGTGAGGTCGAGGTCCGTTGGCCCGGGGGGGCGGTGCGCCGGGTGCCGGTGGCCGCCGGAGTGGCCGAGATCACCCTGACGCCATGAGAGCCCTCCTCCTCAGGACATCCCCGGGATGGCTGCGGGCCCTGACCGTCCTGATGGCGTCGGTGTCGACGGTGATCGTGGCGCTGGTCCCCGCATGGGCCCTGGCGGCTCAGCCCGGCCTCCGCATCAGGCCCTTGGCCCCGTCGGCCCCGTCGGCCCCGGGCCTGACCCGCTTGTCGGCCCGGGGTCTCGGCATCTCGTTCACCAACCGATTGTCCGAGGACCGTGCGGTGACCAACCGCAACCTGGCCTCCGGTTCCGGCGTGGCCCTGGCCGATGTGGATGGCGACGGGCGGGTCGATCTGTTCCTGTGCGGCCTCGATTCCGGCAACGCCCTGTACCGCAACCTGGGCGACTGGCGCTTCACGAATATCACCGATCATGCGCTGCCCGGGGTGGATTGGCTCAATCCTTCCTCGGGTTCCAACGACTCGACCGGCGCCGCCTTCGCCGACGTGGACGGCGACGGACATCCGGACCTGCTGGTGAATCAACTGGGGGGCGGCACCCGTCTCTGGTTGAACGACGGCGCGGGTCGCTTCCGCGAGACCACCGATGCGGCCGGGTTGCGATCCCGGGCCGGCGCGACGTCCCTGGCGCTGGCCGACGTGGATGGCGACGGCGACCTGGACCTCTACGTGGCGCATTTCCGGCCCACCACCGTCCTCGATCAACCCAACACCCGCTATCAGCTCCGCCAGACCGACGCGGGCACGGTGGTGGTGGCCGTGAACGGTCGGCCGGTCACCGCGCCGGACCTGACGAACCGCTTCGAGATCCAGTCGGCTGGGGAGGTGGTCGAGATGGGCGAGGTCGATGCGTTGTTCCTCAACGACGGCCGGGGTCGTTTCTCCCGGGTGTCCTGGACCGGAGGCGCGTTCCTGGACGCCACGGGCCGCGTCCTTCCGGCCCCGCCCCGCGATTGGGGGCTCGCCGCCCGTTTTCATGACATCACGGGCGATGGCAGGCCCGACCTGTATGTCTGCAACGATCTCCACACCCCCGATCGGGTCTGGATCAACGAGACCGGTCCCGATCGTTCGGTCCGCTTCCGGGAGTTGCCGGCATCGGCCCTGCGGACCAATCCCACCTTCTCGATGGGGGTCGACTTCGGCGACCTCGACCGCGATGGACGGGTGGACTTCTTCGCCGTCGACATGTTCAGCCGTGACCGTGCCCTCCGGCACACCCAGACCGCGGGCATGGCGCCGACGATGCGTCTGCCGGGCCGATCCGGCGACCGGGCCCAGGTCCAACGGAATGTCCTGCAGCTCCAGCGCGGGGACGGCACCTGGGCCGATGTCGCCTGGCAGTCCGGGGTCGAGGCCAGCGAATGGTCCTGGGGCCCCCTGATCCTCGATGTCGATCTCGACGGTCATGAGGACCTGCTGGTCCCCAATGGCCAGTGGCGCGATTTCCAGGACGGCGACGGCGCCCGGCGCATCGCCGAGGCCCAGCGTCGGGGGGGACTCAAGACGCCGTCGGAGATCGCCGCGGCGGTCAAGGCCTTCCCCCGCCTGGCGACCCCCAACGTGGCTTTCCGGAACCGGGGCGATGCGACCTTCGAGGAGGTGTCGCGCTCCTGGGGGTTCACCGGCGACTCCATCTCGCAGGGAGCCGCCCTCGGGGATCTCGACGGCGATGGCGACCTCGACGTGGTGATGAACGACCTCATGGACTCCCCGGCGGTGTATCGGAACAACGCCACCGCTCCCCGAGTCCTCCTCCGGCTCAAGGGCATGGCACCCAACACGCGGGCCATCGGGGCGGTCGTGACCGTCCATGCCCAGGGGTTGCCCGACCAGACCCAGGAGATCATCGCCGGCGGCCGGTACCTGAGCGGGGACGAACCGGTGCGATCCTTCGCCACGGGGCGCGCCGCGACGGTGGGACTCCGGGTCCGTTGGCCCTCGGGACGGGTCTCGGAATGGCGGGAGGTTCCGGTGGGATCGGATGTCGAGATCCTCGAGAGCCAGGCGACCTTCGCCGAACGGCCCTCCCCCCGGGTGCCGTACCCGACGCTGTTCGAGGACCAGTCCGTACGATTGGCCCACCGGCACGAGGATGAGCCGTTCGACGATTTCGGTCGCCAGCCGGCATTGCCGCACCGTTTGTCGCAGGCAGGGCCGAGCCTCACCTGGACGGACCTCAACGGCGATGGCCGCCCGGACCTGGTCATCGGTGCCGGTCGGGGCGGCAGGCCCGGCATCCGCATCCAGGACGGAAAGGGGGGGTTCGAACCCCGCGAGACCCCGCCGTTCCACCGCTCCACCAGCCGCGACCTGACCTCGATCCTTCCGATCAACGGCGTCCTGCTTGCGGGGGTCTCGAACCACGAGGACGGCCTCACCAACGGCGGGGCCCTGCGGATGTACGACCCGGCCGGGGGACGCAGTGGCGAGATCCTGGTCGGATCGGCCTTCGGTGTGGGTCCGCTCGCCGCGGCCGATGTCGACGGCGACGGATCGCTGGAGGTGTTCGTCGGCGGACGATCCGTGGCGGGTCGATACCCCGAGTCGGCACCCTCGCTCCTGCTGCGCAATCAGGGCGGTCGCCTCGTGCCGGCGATCCGTTGGGACGGGCTCGGCCTCGTGACGGCGGCCTGTTTCACCGACCTCGATGGCGACGGCCGTCCCGATCTGGTGCTCGCCAGGGAATGGGATCCGCCCCGCTTCTTCCGGAACGAATCCGGGCGTCTGGTCGATTGGAACCCGCTGCTGGAGGGGGCCGAGGGTCGAGGGGCCGGGCTCTGGAATGCCGTGGTGGCGGGTGATTTCGATGAGGATGGGCGGCTGGATCTGGTCTTGGGGAACTGGGGCCGCAACACGCGGTGGAGCGCTTCGCCAGCGGCTCCGCGACGGCTTTGGTATGGCGACTTCGGTTCCGGTCAGGGGTTCGACCTGGTCGAGAGTTGGTTCGATCCCTCGATGCGCGCCGATCGTCCCGAGCGCGAGATGGGCCTCTGGATGGCTCTCTTTCCCTCGGTCCGAGAGCGGGTGGATTCGTTGGCGGCGTTCTCGAAGGCCACCCTGCCGATGCTCCTGGGGGATGCGCTGACGAAGGCCCGGTCGGTGTCGATGGACACGATGGATTCGGTGCTGCTGCTCAACCGGGGTGACCGCTTCGTGATGAAGGCCCTGCCGGCGGCCGCCCAGCGGTCCCCGGTGTCGTCCCTGTGCGTGGCCGATTTCGACGGGGACGGCCACGAGGACGTGTTCCTCTCGCAGAACCTGTCGACCGCCCATCCGTTCGCCGAGCGCTACGACGCCGGCCGTGGACTCTGGCTGCGGGGCGATGGCCGGGGCGGGTTCGTCGCCGAGGAGAACTCCGGGGTGAAGGTCCCCGGGGATGGACGAGGGGCCGCGGTCTGCGACTACGACGGCGATGGCCGGGTGGACCTCGCGTTGGGACAGAACGGTTCCGAGACCACGCTCTGGCACAATGTCGGGGCCCGGCCCGGGCTGCGGGTCCGTCTGAGCGGAACAGGCGGCAACCCGTCGGCCGTCGGAGCCCGGGTGCGATGGAAATCGGCCGAGGGATACGGCCCCGTCCGTGAGATCCACCTGGGATCGGGCGACGGGTCCTGTGATGACCCGACCCCGGTGCTGGGCACGGGGGGCCGGAAGGTGGAATCGGTGGAGATCCGCTGGCCCGGTGGTGCGGTGAGCACCGTGCCCGTGGCGGACGGCCAACTCGAGGTGAGCGCCGCCGCGTCGGCGCGATGAGCCCGCGGACCTCGGGCCGGCGACAGGGGCCACTGGTTCACCGGTTCTTTTGGTGGCATGACGGGTTGCCTTTGTCGCGATAGAGGGTTCAATTTGGTGGACACCTTCCTCTCGTGAATCGAAGCATCGTCAACCGGCGCCGGTCATGGCTGGGGGCCCTCTGGGTCTCGGCCCTGATGATGGCGGCCGCGTCGGACGAGGCGCTGGGGCGGAAGGCGGTGACCCTGCTGCGTGACGAGTGCTTCTCCTGCCATGGCGAGACCAAGCAGAAGGCCGGGTTGTCCCTGCTGAGCCGTGAGCAGGTGCTCAAGGGCAGCGAAGAAGGACCGGTGGTCCAGGAAGGACGTCCGCAGGAAAGCCGCCTGCTGGCGACCGTCCTTCCCGGGGCCGAGCCCCACATGCCCCCTCGCAAGCAACTGGCTCCGGGGCAGATCAAGACCCTCCGCCAGTGGATCGCCCGGGGGCTGCCCTGGGACGCCCGGGTGCTGAGCGACGAACCGGAGCCCCGGCCCGTGGTGTTGGAGCCGGTCGCCCCGGCGTTCCATCCGGTGGCCGCGCTGGCCATCGACCCCGAGGGGCATCGGTTGGCCGTGGCGCGGGCCGGGGCGATCACCCTCCACGACCTCCGACGGCCGGGGTTGCCCGTGTTGGCCTCGACGCCCGCGACCTCGGATCCGGTGGAGTCGCTGGCCTGGAGCCGGGACGGCCGTCATCTGGCCTCGGGGACGTTCCGGAAGGTGCGATTCTGGAATCCGGAGACCCTGACGGTCGAGCGGGAGGTGGTCGCGGGGCTCTCGGGCCGCGTGGCGAGTCTGGAGTTCTCGGTCGATGGTTCCCAGGTGGCCGTGGGGGACGGTGGCTCGGGACTCCCCGGCTATGTGCGGTGGGTGGGCGTGTCCGACGGTCGGATCGTGCGATCCTGGAAGGCCCATGCCGACACCGTGTTCGACCTCGAACTCAGCCGGGATGGCACCCGCCTGCTCTCGGCCGGGGGTGACGCGCTGGTCAAGATCTGGGATCCGGCCCGATCCGAACCCCTGGCCATTCTCGAGGGGCACACCTCGCAGGTGATCGCCGCGGCCTTCAACACCAACGCCACGCAGGTGGTCAGCGGCGGTGCCGACCGCCAGCTCAAGGTCTGGGACATCGCCACCCGCGAAAAGATCGTGACGCTGGGCGATTCCATGGCGGCGATCACGGCCGTGGCCTGGCCCGGCAATGGTTCCGCAGTGTGGTCGGCGACCGATCGGGGCTCCATCGACCGCTACAGCCAGCTCAAATCCCACACCGGCGAGCAGAGTTCGGCGACGGCGGACCATCGACGGGTGGGTCGGATGGAGCCGATGGTGTCCGCCCTGGCCGTCACACCCGATGGCAAGACGGTGGTCGGAGGCGACTTCGAGGGGCGGGTCCAGGTCTGGGATGCCGAGGGCAAGTCGCTCGGAGAATCCGGTCCCCCGCCCGAGGTGGCCGTCGGGGCGGCTCCCGGTCACCGGTCTGGCGATGCGGCGCCCCCCCCGAGTTTCGTGCGCGATGTCCTGCCGGCCCTCAATCAGGCCGGCTGCGCCTCGGGTGGCTGCCATTCCAAGCCGGAGGGACAGAGCGGATTCAAGCTGTCGGTCTTTTCCTACGATCCCCAGGGCGACTATGCCGAGATCGTCCGTGATGCCCGGGGACGGCGTGTGTTTCCGGCGGCCCCGGACGAGAGCCTGATCCTGCTCAAGGCCTTGACGCGGGTGCCGCATGAGGGTGGGCAGCGCTTCCAGCCCGGCTCCCCGACTCACCGTCTGTTGACGCGTTGGATCCGTGCGGGCATGCCGTATGCCCTGACCAACGAGCCGGTGCTCCAGGCGGTGACGGTGTTCCCGGCCGAGGGACGCTACCGCAAGGGGGCGCAAGGTCGGTTGAAGGTCGAGGCGCGCTATTCCGACGGCAGCGTCCGGGATGTGACCCGGTTGGCCTCCTACGATTCGAGCGACAAGGAATTGGCCAAGGTCGACGAGAGCGGCAAGCTGTCCATCGGTCGACTCACGGGGCAGGGGGTGGTGGTGGCCCGCTACATGGGGTTGGTCGCCGCCTCCGCGCTCATGGTTCCGGCCGACAAGGTGCTCAAGCCTTCGGCCTACGCAGCCATCCCGACGAACAACTTCATCGATGGCCTGGCCCTGGCCCAATTCCAGCGCTTGGGCCTGATGCCGTCGGACGTGTGCACCGATGCCGAATTCCTCCGTCGGGCCAAGCTGGACGCCGTGGGGCTCCTGCCCACCCCCGACGAGGTGCGCGCCTTCCTGGCCGACCCGTCGCCCGACAAGCGCCGCCGGTTCATCGACTCGATCCTCGACCATCCGGCCTACGCCGACTACTGGGCCAACCAATGGGCCGACTTGTTGCGCCCGAATCCGGATCGCGTGGGCGTGAAGAGCGTCTTCCTGCTCGACCAGTGGTTGCGCGAGCAATTCCGGGCCAATCGCCCCTACGACCAGTTCGTGCGCGACATCCTGTTGGCCGAAGGGTCGAACCACCGGGCGGGCCCGGCCGTCGTGTACCGGGATCGGAGGGATCCGCCCGAGTTGACCACCCAGTTCAGTCAGTTGTTCCTGGGCACGCGTCTGGAGTGCGCCAAGTGCCACCACCATCCGAACGAGAAGTGGGGCCAGGAGGACTTCTACCAATTGGCGGCCTACTTCGGACCGGTGAAGCAGAAGGGGGCGGGATTGTCGCCGCCCATTTCCGCGGGCACCGAGACCTTCTTCTTCGCCCCCGGGGGCGAGGTGAAACATCCGGTCACCGGCCTGGCCATGACGCCGCGCCCTCCGGAGGGACCCGAACTGCCGAAATCCGAAGCGCGCGATCCGCGCCGTCATCTCGCCGACTGGTTGACCGCGCCGGACAATCCCTTTTTCGCCAAGGCGGCGGTGAACCGGGTCTGGGGGCATTTCTTCGGCCGCGGGCTCGTCCATCCGGTGGATGATTTCCGCAGTTCCAACCCGTGCGTGAACCCGGCCCTGCTCGAGGCGCTGGCCGCCGATTTCGCGGCCCACGGCTACGACCTGAAGCACCTCCTCCGGACGGTGATGGCGTCGCGCACCTATCAACTGAGTTCGGTGCCCAACGCCACCAACCTCGGTGACACCCGGCATTTCTCGCGGTCCTACCGTCGTCGCCTGCCGGCCGAGGTGATGGTGGATGCGGTGACCGATGCCACCGGAGTGCCCGAGACCTTCTCGGCCGTCCCGCCGGGCGGCAGGGCCATGCAGACCTGGAGCTACAAGATCGGATCGCACTTCCTCGACGCGTTCGGTCGCCCCAATTCCAGCAGCGATTGCCCGTGTGAGCGCGACGCCCAGTTGAGCGTGGTCCAGAGCCTGCACCTGATGAACTCCAAGGTGCTGCAGGCCAAGCTGAGCGATCCGAAAGGGAGGGTCCGCCAACTGGCCGCCAGCGCCCGCAGCGAAGACGACCTGGTGGGCGAATTGTACCTGCTGCTCTTGAACCGTCCGCCCGCGGCCGTCGAACGACAGACGGCCCTGAAGGCGTTCTCCAGTCCGGGGGCCACCCGCCAGACCGCGCTGGAGGATCTCTTCTGGGCGCTGCTGAACTCCCCGGAATTCGTGCTGAACCATTGATATGAGACCGACCTTGGGAAACTGCGCCGGAATGCCTCGACGGGATTTCATCCAATTGGGCATGGGGGGCCTGCTCGGAGCGGGCTTCGCCGACCTGATGCGCCTCCAGGCCGCGTCGGGGCCGGCCCCCGGGGGCGCTCCGAGGCCGTCGGCCACGCCCTCCGGCACGGCGACCCAGAAGCCGGTCAACTGCATCCTCATCTGGCTCGATGGCGGCCCGTCGCACTACGAGAGTTTCGATCCCAAGCCCGGGGCCCCTTCGGACATCCGCGGGAGCTTCCAGGACATCGCCACGGCCGTGCCGGGCATCCGCTTCAGCGAGGCCGTGCCCGAGTTGGCCAAGGTGGCCGACAAGGTCACGGTCATCCGATCGGTGTGCCACAAGGACCCCAACCACGGCGGCGGCAACCACTACCTGATGACCGGTTCGCCCACGCCGGTGCCGGTCGCCTGCGGGGCCTATGTCACCTTCCATCCGTCGTTCGGATCGGTGGTCTCGTGGCACCGCGGGCAGCGCGAGGGGCTTCCGCCCTACGTGTCCATGCCCTCGGTCACCCGCAGCGGCGGCCCGAATTTCCTGGGCGGCAAACACGCCGCCTTCGTGATCGACGGCCAGCCCAATTCGTCGGACTTCAAGGTGCGCGACGTGGTGCTGCCGGCCGAGATCAGCGAGGGACGTGCAGCCCACCGGCGTGAATTGCGCGGGGCGCTCGATGCCATGGCCCGCTACACCGACCGCCTGGCCGAGGATCCCGCGGTGACCTTCGACCAGTACCTCCAGCAGGGCGTCAATCTGGTGCTCTCGAGCCGGGCCCAGGCCGCGTTCGATCTGTCGCGCGAAGACAAGAAGGTGCGCGACGAGTATGGCCGGAACGACTTCGGTCAGCGGCTCCTGATGGCCCGACGGCTCGTGGAAGTCGGGGTGTCGTGGATCACCGTCAACTCCGGCGGTTGGGATCACCACACCAAGCTCTTCGAGGCGTACAAGGGCGATTCGGTCCGCAACATGGACCGCGGTGTCGCCGCCTTGATCCGCGATCTCGATCAGCGGGGACTGCTCGATTCCACGCTGGTGGTGCTGCTCGGCGAGTTCGGCCGCACCCCCAAGGTCAACAAGGATGCGGGCCGCGACCATTGGCCGCACGCCATGTCCATCCTCATGGCCGGCGGTGGTTGTCCGCGCGGTGCGGTGGTGGGGGCCACCGATGCCAAGGGCTATGCCGCCTCGGAAGCCGTGTACCGGCCCGAGGATTTTGCCGCCTCCCTGTATTGGAAAATGGGCATCGATCCCAACCAGGTGCTCCACACCAACACCGGTCGGCCGGTGCAGTTGGTGAACAACGGCCGCCGCATCCGCGAGATCTTCACGACGTGAGGGTGCCCGAGAAGCATCGCATCGGCGGCATCATGCGTGTGGCATGGCACGGCTTCCTGATGCTGTGGCTGGGTCTGGTCGGCCTCCGGGCGGCCGTGCCGGTCCTCGACCATGTCTTTCCGGTGGCGATCCAGGTCGGAAGCACCCAATCGGTGACCCTGGTGGGCAAGTTCGACCCGTGGCCCACCCGGCTGGATCTCGACATTGCCGGAGTGTCGTGGGAAGCGACCACCAACAGCGGTGTGGTCACCGTCCGTGTGGCGCCGGACGCGCCCGTCGGTGCGCATGCCATCCGAGCCTTCTCGCCCGAGGGGGTGAGCGCTCCGCGATTCCTGATCCTGTCCCCGAATCCCCAGCGTGCGGAGGTGGAGCCGAACGATGCGGTCGCCTCGGCCCAGGTCCTGACCAACCTGCCGGCCGAGATCAACGGGCGCCTCGAGAAGAACGGGGACGTGGACAGCTATTCGGTGGATCTGCGGGCGGGGCAGACCCTCGTGGTCCGGATGGAGGCCTACCAGCTCCAGTCGCCGTTGGACCCGGTGCTGAGGGTGCTCGATGCCCGGGGCGTCCAGGTGGCGTGGAACCACGACGAGGTGCGTTCCCTGGACCCCCTCCTGGTCTGGCTTGCGGAGACCTCCGGCATCCACGTGATCCAGGTCTTCGGATTCGCCTATCCGGCCGACTCGGACCTCCGCTTCAGCGGCAGTCCCAAGGGCGTGTACCGGCTCGAGGTCACCACCGATCCGGTGGTTCGCCATGCCTGGCCCCTGGGAGTCAGCCGCACCATCGAGACCCGGGCGGGCTGGGGCGATTGGGGGGCTTCCCAGATCTCGGCCGAATCCATGGTCGTGCCCGCGTCGTCGATCGCGATCGGGGCCGAATTCCATGCCCTTCGCATCCCCGGCCATGCGGCCCCACTCGAGGTCCCCGTGGGCGAAGGCCGGGAGTGGGTCGAGGCCGAGCCCAACGATTCGGCCCATACCGCCCAGGCATTGGAGATCCCCTCGGCCGTTTCCGGGGACCTGGACCGTGCGGGCGACGAGGATCGCTACCGGTTTTCCGGACGGAAGGGCGAAGCGTTGCGGTTCGAGGTCCGGGCGGCCGGCCTCGGATTTCCCCTCGACGCCTGGCTGCGGATCGAGGGAGGCGACGGCAAGGAGTTGACCCGCAACGACGATGCCGCCGGGGCGGATCCCTCGATCGACTGGACGCCCCCGGCGGATGGGGAGTACCGGGTGGTGGTCGGCAACCTGCTGCAGCGGGGCGGTCGCGATCAGCGCTATCGGCTCTTGGTGGAGCGACCCAAGCCCGGTTGGAGCGCCTCGGTGCCCGAGGCCTCCCTGTCGCTCGAGCCCGGCAAGACCAACGAATGGAAGGTGACATTGACCCGCCGCCATGGGGCCGAGGGACGACGGACCGTCTCGGTGCGCGGTGCGCCGCCGGGGGTCCGGGTCGATCCGGTGGAGGTGCCCGAAAAGGGCGTCGAGGCGATCCTCCGGTGGATCACCGCCACCAACGCGGCGCCCCATTCCGGCCCGTTCTTCGTCGAGGTCTCGGCCCCGGGGACCGAGCCGGTGCGACTGGCGCGGTTTTCAATGGTGAGCGCCGGGGAGAACAACGGCGTTCCCCAGGGCTTCCGGAGGCTGGTTCTCGAATCCACCTCGAGACTCTGGCTGACCGTCCCCCCTTCGCCTCCGCCGTCCACCGACAAGAAGTGAGGGGTTTTCCCTCGGGGTGGGGCCCCAAAACTTCCTTGACGGCGTTTGAGTCTTTGGCTTGCGACGGCACCCCTCCGGTGGTACACCCTAGCCCATGGCAGCCATCGGGCGGTTCCAAAAGGGCGAGGAGATCTTCCACGCCAAGGTCGTCGACGGGGAGATCTTCAAGCTTCAGGGCGATGTCTTCGGCTCCCCTTCTTTCGAGAAGAAACCGACCCCGCTCAAGGGCGTAAAGACGCTGACCCCGGTCCATCCGTCCAAGATCATCGCGGTGGGACTGAACTATGCCGACCACGCCCGCGAGGCCGGCATGACTCCGCCGAAGGAACCGTTGTTCTGGCTGAAGGCCCCCACCTCGCTCATCCCCGACGGCTCCAAGATCGAGATTCCGTTCGCCAACCACCGCAACGACTTCGAGGCCGAACTCGCCGTGGTGATCGGTCGCAAGATGCGCAATGTCACGCCGGCGGCCGCGGCCCGCTACATCTTCGGTTACACGGCATCGCAGGACATCACCGACCGGACCATCCAGGGCAGCGAGAGCCAGTTCGCCCGCTCCAAGTCCTTCGACACCTTCACCCCGCTCGGGCCCTACATCGAGACCAAGATCGACCCGCATGACCTGAGCATCCAGCTCTTCCAGAACGGGCAGTTGCGACAGAACGGCAACACCAGCCAGATGATCTTCAACTGCTTCCATCTGGTGAGCTTCATCTCCACCAACATGACCCTCCTTCCGGGCGACGTGATCCTCACGGGCACGCCCGCAGGGGTCGGGCCCATCGAGTCGGGCGACCGCCTCGAGGTGCGGATCCAGGGGATGGCCCCGCTGGTCAACACCGTGAAATGACTCCGGGGCCGGAGACTCCGGCCTCGTGGAACGTCCGCAAGCTCTCCGACGGCCCCTCGGTGCAACCCCTGGGGCCTCTTTCTTTCCCACTGGCCTCCCGACGCCCCGCCGCCACAGACTTTCCCATGCTCTGGTCCCAGACGTTCATCCCCACCCTCAAGGAAACCCCGGCGGACGCCGAGATCGTGTCCCACCAACTCCTGCTGCGCGCGGGTCTGGTCCGCAAACTGACCGGGGGCCTGTACACCTTCCTGCCCCTGGGCCTGCGGGTCCTGCGCAAGATCGAGCAGATCATCCGCGAGGAGATGAACCGCGCCGGAGGCATCGAGGTGCTCATGCCGGCCCTGCAGCCCATCGACATCTGGCAGCAGTCCGGTCGCTACGAGACCGCCTCCGGGGTGCTCTTCAAGGTCCGCGACTCGGCCCGCAAGGATTGGGTGCTCGGGCCCACCCATGAGGAGGTCATCACCTCGCTGGCCGCCAACGAGCTCAATTCCTACCGGCAGCTCCCGAAGAACTTCTACCAGATCCAGACCAAGTTCCGGGACGAGATCCGTCCGCGCTTCGGCCTGATGCGGGCCAAGGAGTTCCTCATGAAGGACGCCTACTCCTTCGACGCCACCGATGCCGGGGCGATGGCGAGCTACCACAGGATGTACGACGCCTACACGCGCATCTTCGCCCGGTGTGGCCTGCAGGCCTTCCCGGTCGAGGCCGACACCGGGGTCATCGGTGGCAATTATTCCCACGAGTTCATGGTCCCGGCGGAGACGGGCGAGAACGACGTGGTCTACTGCGAGTCCGGCAAGTACGCGGCCAACATCGAGAAGGCCGTCAGCCGTGGGCCCGCGGAGGCGACTCCGTCGGATTCCACCGGTGCGGCGCCCGAGAAGTTTCCCACACCCGGAGTGGTCACCATCGAGGCCCTGGCCGCGGCACCGTACGGCGTTTCGGCGCGCCAGCAGATCAAGACCCTGGTGTTCATCGCCGACTCCAAGCCGGTCCTGGTGCTCATCCGCGGCGACGACTCGCTCAACGAGGCCAAGTTGATGGCCAAGACCGGTGCGGTCCAGGTGCGCCCGGCCACGGCCGATGAGATCGTGGACCTGCTCGGCGCGCGTCCGGGTTCCCTGGGTGCGGTCGCGAGCACCCTCAAGACCGCCGTCCCGGTCTATGCCGACGAATCCCTGCGCGGCGCCCGGGGCATGACCACCGGGGCCAACGAGGACGGGTTCCATCTGCGGCATGTCGAGGTGGACCGCGACCTGAGAGTCACGGCGTGGTACGACCTCCGCACCGTGAAGGTGGGCGAGGCGTGCGTGGAGACCGGCCAACCGCTGAAGATCCGTCGGGCCATCGAGGTCGGCCACGTCTTCAAGCTGGGGACCAAGTATTCCGAGAAGCTCAACGCCACCTTCCTGTCCGAAGACGGTTCCCGCCATCCGGCGGTGATGGGGTGCTACGGCATCGGAGTGACCCGGACGCTCCAGGCGGTCATCGAGCAGTGCAACGACAAGGACGGCATCCGATGGCCGGTCAGCGTGGCTCCGTTCCCGGTGTGCATCACGCCGCTCACGGTGACCCCCGACAGTCAACCGATGACGCTGGCCCGTGAACTTCTGGCCAAGCTCGCCGACGCCGGCATCGAGGCCATCCTCGACGACCGCGACGAGCGCCCCGGGGTGAAGTTCAAGGACAGCGAACTGGTCGGCTTCCCGCTCCGGGTGAACCTCGGCGAGAAATCCCTGGCCAAGGGGGAGATCGAACTGAAGCCGCGCGGCGGCACGATGCGGATGGTTCCGATCGCCGACGCCGCGGCCGAGGTGATCGCCTGGGTCCGCTCCGAATCCGCCCGACTGCAGGGTTGAACGGCAGGGAGTCGTGGGGTGGGGCACCTGCAAGGGGGCCCATCCCCGTGACCGCTCCGGCAACGGCTGCATGAGGGGCGGGATCGCGATCCGTGGCCGAGCCGACCGGTGTTTCAGCAACTGGTCGGGACCTCCTGCAACACTTCCACGCAGTGCGGGATGGCCTTGACCACGAAGCCGAGGCATTCCACCGCGCCCTTGGGTTTGCCCGGAAGGCAGATCACCAGGGTGCGATCGACCACCGCGGCGAGATTCCGGGACAGGATCGCGTTGGGGGTGATCTTCAGGCTCTCCATGCGCATCTGCTCGCCGAATCCGGGCAGTTCCCGGATGGCGATCTGGCGGACCGCCTCAGGGGTGACATCGCGCAGCGCGACCCCGGTGCCGCCGGTGGTCAATACGAGCGAGCACCCCTTGCCGATCAACGAACGGATGGCGCGCTGGATGTCCTGGATCTCGTCCGGCACGAGGACGCTGTCGATCACGTTCCAGCCGTAGCCCACGGCCGCCTCCTGCAAGGCCGGCCCGCCGAGGTCGTCGTAGAGCCCCTTCGAAGCGCGGTCGGAGACGGTGATGATGCCCACATCGAGTTGCATGGGGAGATGAAAGCCCGCGCCCGTCGATCCCGCACCACCAGAATCGTGGTCCACGATTCGTCCGTTCAGACCCGTTTCGAGGACGGTCCCAGCGGATTCCGCAATTCCTGCACCATCACCAGTGCCAACGCCAGGGCATCGGCGGCGTCCGCGTCGGGGGTCTCCGCCAGACCCAACAGGCGCTGCACCATCTTGGCGACGGCGATCTTCTGCGCGGCCCCATAGCCGACCACGGCCAGCTTGACCTTGCGGGGGGAGATCTCGTGGATGTCGGCCCCCGTGCGTGCGACCGTGGCCATGGCCGCCCCCCGGGCCTCTCCCATGATGAGCGCCGTCTGCAGATTCTGGGCGAAGAACAGTCCCTCGAAGACGCACAGGGCCGGGGGGTGTCTCTGGAGCACCTCGCTCAGCACGCGCTGGATCTCCCCCAGGCATCTGGAACGTTCCCAGCCCTTGGGGCAGCGGATGGTCCCGGCCTCCAGGAAGGTGGGTCCGGAAGCACCGACCCGGATCACGCCCCATCCGGTGCCGCGCAGCGAAGGATCGATACCCAGGACCCGGGACCCCTCGGGGAGGCTGGGGAAGGGATCCGGCACGGGGGCGGTGCCACCCGGAGCCCCGGGCTTGGCCCGTCCCGAGAGCCTGGCCTCCATGGCGGCGAACTGTCTGGGGCTGACACCCATCGACTCAGCGGGGTTGGGTTTTCCTCCTGCGCTCGGTCCGCCGGGTCCCGGCAGGGGTCTGGGTGCAGTCTCCGAGCCACTCCAGGTATTTGGCCGATCCTCCGAGGACGGGGAGTACCAGGAACTGGGGCGTGTCGTAGGGATGGTTCCCGATCACGAGCGCCTCGAGATCCGGCAACAGTCGGGCGCGGGTCTTGAGCACCAGTCGCCATTCCTTGGCGGACTCCACGGCTCCCTGCCACCGGTAGATCGACTCCAGGGGCCCCGAGAC
>JBEGWF010000190.1:0-3744 GCA_041177965.1 Verrucomicrobiota bacterium
GCCGAGCCCGGTGAACAGACCCCGGGGTCCTGTTGCTCCGGTTCACACCGCGGCCGCCGTCGGATGCACCCAGGGATTGCGGTACGGACGAGCCAGCAGGCGATTGGCCTCGGCGTCCCCGACGATGGTGTGGGTCTTGGGATCCCACCGCAGGGTCCGCCCACCCAGTTGTTGCGACAGGTTGGCCAGGATGCAGGAGGCCGTGGAGATGTGCCCCTGCTCGATGTCGGCCACCGGTTTGGCCCCGCTCTTGCGGCAATCCAGCAGGTTGCGCATGTGCCCGCGGATGGCCGGGGCGCAATGCTTCTCGAGGTCCTTCTCGGTCTGATCCTCGGGATACTGGTCGAGTTCCATGCCCACGTCCTTGTGGATCGGGTTCCCGCCGCCCTGCGGCGTGTAGTCGTAGCCGAAGACGCTGGCGCGGAGGGTGCCCTTGTCGCCGTAGAAGGTCGCACTCCAGGGGTACTTGGGATCGCCGCCCTCGCCCCAGGTGCGGTGGGTCCAGCGGACCTGGAGGTTGCCGAAATCGAAGGTCGCCGCCTGCGTGTCGGTGATGTTCGCCCGGCTGGCCTTGTCCACGAAGATGCCGCCATTGGAACTCACCGAGACCGGCCAACCGAGGTCCATCATCCAGCGGACCGTGTCGAGCATGTGGATGCACATGTCGCCCACGATGCCGTTGCCGTACTCCATGAACGCCCGCCACCCGCGCGGATGGACCATCTTGTTGTAGGGCCGCATCGGCGCCGGGCCGGTCCACATCTCGTAGTCGAGCCACTCCGGCGGAGCGGTGTCGGGCGCGGTGGCCAGCGTGTCGCGCGCCCGCATGTGCCAGTAGCAGCAGATCTCCACATGGGCGATGGTGCCCAGCTTGCCCTCGCGCAAAATACGATCACGGGCCTCGATCAGGTGGGGCGTGCTGCGACGCTGGGTGCCCACCTGCACCGTGCGACCGTACTTCCGTGCGGCCGCCACCATGGCCTGGCTCTCGACGATGTCCACGCCCGTGGGCTTCTGCACGTAGATGTCGGCGCCCGCCTTGCAGGCCTCGATCATCGGCAGCGCGTGCCAATGGTCGGGAGTGCCGATGACCACCACGTCCAAATCCTTCTCGGCCAGCATCTTCCGGTAGTCGCCGTAGGTCCGGGGCTGCTTGCCCGACTTCTGCCGTTGTGCCACCAGCGCGGCCGCGTCGGCCAGCATGCGGCGGTCGACATCGCACAGCGAGACCACGTCCACCGGGGCCACCTGGATCAGTCGCAGCAGGTCGCACTTGCCGTACCATCCCGTTCCGATCAACCCCACCCGCAGGGCTTTTTCCTGGGCGAAGGTCGTGGGGACGAAGGTCGCGGCCGACAGAGCGGCACCCGTCTGGAGGAACTTTCGGCGTGTCATGCCCTTGTGCTAGACCCTCGAGCCTTCCAACTCAAGCCCCAGGTGCCCCCGAACCCCACGGACCAGCCCCCGAACCCCTGATCCGGTGTACTTTGAACCTGTCACTCTATTCACAGTCACCCCGTTCCCCGCCAGACATTGAACCACATTGAACCTGTCACTTTGTTGGCCCCCCCCGAGCCACCCGAGCCCCCGGATCCGGCCTGATCCGGCCACAGACATTGAACCTGTCACCTTATTGATCCGGCCAGGTAACACATCATATCATCCCATCAGGATTGATTGATTTGACTCTTGATTCCCCAACCGGACCGCCCACACTCGGCACCGATGATCCGCCACATCCACGAGATCCACCGGGAGAACGTCGGACGAGGTCGCCCCTCGTATTCCATCGAGTTCTTCCCGCCCAAGACCGAGGAGGGGGAACGGGCGTTGTTCGAGAAGACCCTGCCCGCGCTCGTCGCCGCCAAGCCGGATTACTGCTCGGTGACCTACGGAGCGGGCGGATCCACACGCGAAAAGACGTTGGGGATCGTGGAACGCATCCAGCGCGACTTCGGCCTGACCACCATGATGCACCTGACCTGCGTCAACGCATCGAAGGCCGAGCTGGCCTCGGTGATCGGCGAGGCCAAGGCCCGGGGCGTGAAGAACATCCTGGCCCTGCGCGGGGATCCGCCCGGTGGCACCGGCGAGTGGGTGCAGACCGAGGGGGGATTCCGCTATTCGTCGGAACTCGTGGCCTACCTCAAGGAGGTCGGGGGCGTCAGCATCGGCACGGCGGGCTTCCCCGAGGGCCACATCGCCCAGACCGAGGGCAAGCTCCGCGACTGGCAGCACCTCGCCGACAAGATCCGCCAGGGGGCCCATTTCGTGGTGACGCAGTTGTTCTTCAACAACGACGACTACTTCGCCATGCGGGATCACCTGTCCAAGACGCTCGGCGTGGACGTCCCGCTGATCCCGGGCCTGCTGCCGGTCGTGGCCCGCAACCAGACCAAGAAGTTCACGGCCCTCTGCGGCGCGCGGCTGCCCGAACGGTTCCTCTCGCGACTGGAAGCCTTGGGCGACGACGACGCGGCCGTGACCGCCTTCGGCATCGAGTACTGCACGCAGCAGATCGAGGACCTGATCCGCGGCGGGGCCCCGGGAGTGCATTTCTACACGTTGAACAAGGCGCACTCCACGGTGCAGATCCTCAAGAACCTGGGCCACGCCTGAGGCCTTCGGCCCTCCCATCGGCTCCGTTGTCATTCTCTCCATCCATGATGATCCGTCCCTTCTCGCGCCTCGCCCGCCTCGCCCGCCTCTCCCGGCTGTCGTTGCTATGCGTCCTGTCCCTGCAGATCGGTGCCTCGAGCCTCGGGGCCGACTCGGAATGGCGCCCCTGGGCCGACAAGATCCACGCCCGTCTGGTCGACAACCTGACCCCGCCCCAACGCTCGGCCCTGCCGACGCCCCCGGTTCGATTGATCGAGGGCAAGGCCACGAGCCTGGCAACGGCGGGGCGCCAGGTGGTGGTGACCGATGCCGCTCTGGAACTGTGGTCGCGATTGGCCCTGGCCATCGGTCGCGACGCGGCCTGCCCCGGGTACCTGACCGAATTCCTGCGGCGGTGCTCCGACGCGCCGGAGGGATTGGCGGCACTGCCTGATCCCGCCGAGGTCCCGACCAAGAAGGCCCGCAAGCCGGTGGTGGATGACCGCAACCAACAACTGACGGCCTTCAACCAACTGGCGGCGACGCTGATCGGCACCGAACTGGCCAAGGCCACGATGTTCCCGACCACCGAGGCGTCTTCCGGGTCGAAAGCGAAGCCCCTGCTCAGCGACGCCCAAGCCTTGGACGTGCTGCGCGAAGGCACCCGCTTGGCGGCGCGCAGCGGGTACACCTCGGAAGCCCTCCAATCGCTGATCAACGCCCTGCCGACCGGCGCCCCCACGCCGGCTTGGGTCGGCGCCTTCCTGCCCTCCCAACCCCGAGGCGCGGCCTTGGCCAAGGACATCAAGAAGGTCGAGCGCAAGGCGCTGGGTCGATAGCCGTCGATGGCCGTCGATAGCCGTCGATAGCCGTCGATGGCCGCGATGGCCACGATGGCGGATGGTTTCTGCGGAAACTTCGCCTTCCTCCTTGCCGCGAGGGCTTTCATCCCCTATCACTTTGCGCCTCCGGATCGCGGGGTGGAGCAGCCCGGTAGCTCGTCAGGCTCATAACCTGAAGGTCCTAGGTTCAAATCCTAGCCCCGCAACCAACTTTCAGGCCGTCCCGTGAATGCGGGACGGCCTTTGTTATTCTGAGAACCCATCAGCCTCATGATCCCGCCCAACCCATGTGGACGGGGTACAT
>JBEGWF010000191.1:0-74218 GCA_041177965.1 Verrucomicrobiota bacterium
ACAGGTTGCGAAGGTCTTCCGGGCTGAAGATCCCGGTTTCGGTGGGGGCGTTGCGCCCGAGATCGATCTCGGTGATCTCCTCCACCAACTCCCGGTTCAGGTATTTCTGGCGGCGCGCGAAATGCAGCAGGGATCCGATGAGCCGAAGCAGGTTGTTGAGGGTGCGAGTGGTGAGGGGCTCGCCGTTCATTTTCTTGAGCGACCGCAGCCAGTCCCGGACCGAAGCGGCCGTCAGGGATTGGATCGGCGTCTGAAACGCTCCGGCAAATTGACCCAAGCGGCTCCGGATGTCCCGGAGATGAACTTCAGAGCATTGGGCTGCCTCGCGATCCCGAACGAACTCGGCCAAGACCGCCGAGACGGTTTTCTGTTCGGCCCCGACGGGGTGTCGCCGGAGGTAGTCGGCGACGACTTCGATCAGGCGGACGCCCGGAGGGAGTTTCGACCGGGCGGCTTCGAATTCGGAGATGGCCTCCGTCAGCGAGACTCGGAAGGGGGCAAGCCGTTCGCAGGCATCGGCATAGATGGACGCATCGGTGCCGGTGAAGGTGCTGGCTGCCCAGTCGCCGCGGGATAGGGCGGTGGCGGTTTGCTCGGCCAGGGCGGTTGCGGCCGCGAGGTCTGAGAAGGCTTTTCGAACTCGTTTTCCGGTGGCATCGACCCAGGCCACGACGTGCTGGGGATATTCGACCCCGGCGACCACCCGTTTCTGGCGGTAGATCTGGACCCGGACGGACCCTCGTTTGATGACCATCGGCTTGTCCCGTTTGGAGGGCCTGGGCCGGTTTTCGCCGCGCTGTATCACGCGACTTTTGTCATCAATCTGTCATCAAAAATCAAGGAGTCTCAAAAAACCCAGCAAAAGATGGTGGAGGCGGCGGGAATTGAACCCGCGTCCTAAGCCATTCAACCCGAAACGACTACATGCTTAGTCAGCCTTTGTTCTCGGCGAACCCGTGACCGGCTGACAAGGACCGGGTTCGCTCAGCCCGCATGAAGTTTCTCGACCACCGACGCGCGGACTCCGGCGGCGGTCATGCCTGCTGATAGCGTTTCGTCCCCGTAGCAGGTGTTCAGGGCGAAACGTCGGGCCGATTAGGCCGCGAGAGCCAACTCTTCGTTAGCAGTTATGTTTTTGATCCGATGTTTTACGAGGCCAACGAATCATCCTCGGCATGCCATCCCGGGCAGGATCACCTAGTCGAAACCGGTACGCCCCCCCATGAACTGACCCCCTTGAGATCGCTGAACCGGCGGCAGGTGTCAAATGCCCGTTGGCTTTCCCGTTGGCTTGTCGGAGCCATCCGTGGGGCGGCGGGGAGAGCGGCGTGGGGACGCCGGGAGTGGGAGGCAGGGGTATCCGGCCGGCCGGTTCGAGGAGTCGGGGAACGCTCTCTCAGCGGATTCCAGGTCCAATAGCCAACCCATTTCCGATCATTCCCGCGCCGATTTCGCGGTTGCTCCGGAGCTGCTCTCGGGAATAAATGGCGGAGTGCATTCCCTCGTGTTGAGAACGGTCGCGTTGGCCCTGTGTGCCTGGGTCTTGTCCGGATGCCAAGCCGTCCGGAAGTCGGGGCGGGGGGAAGGGTTCTCCCTGGTCGAGATCCCCGGGGCGATCCGTATTTCGCACGGCTCGACGCTGCTCTCCGAATACCGGTTCCAGGACGTCTCCCGTCCGTTCCTGTACCCGCTCCTGGGGCCCGACGGCGTGCACCTGACCCGGCGCTGGCCGCAGGAGGACGTGGGCGGCGAAGAGAAGGACCACCCGCACCATCACGCGCTGTGGTGGTCGCACGGGGCCGCCAATGGCAACGATTTCTGGAGCGAGGTCGCGGGCGCCGGGCGCACGGTCCACCAGTCCTTCACCGAGCGTGGCGTGGTGCGCGGGGCGGGTGGCGAGCAGGCGGTCATCGGCTCCCGCAATCGCTGGATCGCAAAGGACGGAAAGGTGGTGGCCGAGGATGAGCGCCGGATGATCTTCCATGCCCCGACGGCCGATCTGCGCCAGGTCGATTTCGAGATCATCGTCCGTCCGGTGGGCGGGCCGCTCACCCTGGGCGACACCAAGGAGGGCACCTTCGCCCTCCGGTTGGCGGAGACGATGCGCTTGAAGCGCGCCGACAAGTCCAAGGGCGGAACGATCGTCAATGCCCGAGGCCACAAGGATGGCGGCACCTGGGGCAAGCGGGCCGAGTGGTGCGATTATTCGGGGCCCGTCGCCGGTCCCCACGGCACGGCCACCTACGGCGTCACGATCTTCGACCATCCCGGCAATCCGCGGCATCCGACCTGGTGGCATGTCCGCGATTACGGTCTCTTCGCCGCCAATCCCTTCGGCCAGCACGATTTCGAGAAGAAGCCCGCCGGGACGGGCGACCTGAAGGTCGAGGCCGGCACTTCCGTGACCTTCCGCTACCGGGTGCTGCTCCACCGTGGCGATGCCGGTTCGTTGCGCATCGATGATCTCTATCGGGTCTACGCCGCCGAGAAAGGGCAGCGGTGAGTTTGCCCGGGCACCGCGGGGGGGCTCCGGCCGGACCCTTGAGGTGGATCCTGCCGCGGATCATCCCCAGGGCCCTGCCCATCCTGGGGCTGGGTCTCGGGTGGGGATGGGTGGCCGGTTGCCATTCATCGGGAATCCTCGATCTGGGCGGGCGCGCGGGTCTGGCTTCGGGCGGCCTCTACCGTCAGGCCGAGTCGATCGTCATGGCCCGCGACCGCGAGGCCGCTCCGCAGTGCAAGACGCGGACGATCCTGGGCACCCGCCTGATCGAGGCGCCCGAGGCCGTGGCCGATCCCCGTGGCGACCGGGATGCGGTGTCGTTCTCGGGCTCGGGAACGCCTTCGTCCTACGTGATCCCCTCCGAGCAACGCTATTCCCGATTTGTCGAGCGGTGGAAAGTCCAACGCTGCGACACCGAGGTGGTCTACCGGGTGACCTACACCCCGAGCGCCTCCGGAACCGATGTTTTCGCCGAACTGGAAACCACACCTCCTTCACCATGAATCGCCGCCAATTCCTCACCGCCACCTCGATGGCCGCCGGAGCCGTCGTCACCGGTTGCACCACCACCGCCCCCGCCGCCCGCTTCACCCCCAAATCGCGGGTCATCGGGGCCAACGACGACATCCGGGTCGCCGTCGTGGGCTTCAATTCTCGGGGCAACGACCACATCGCCGGATTCCGGAAGCTCAAGGGGGTCCGTCTGGTGGCCCTGTGCGACGTCGACTCCAAGGTGCTGGAGAAGGGGCGCGCCGACCTGGCCAAGGATGGCATCCAGGTCCAGACCTACACCGACGTGCGCCGGTTGCTCGAGAGCGGTGAGATCGACGTGGTTTCCACGGCCACGCCCAACCACTGGCATGCGCTCCTGGCCACCTGGGCCTGCCAGGCGGGCAAGGACGTCTATGTCGAGAAGCCGGTGTCCCACAATGTCTGGGAGGGTCGGCAGATCGTGGCCGCCGCCCGCAAATATGGTCGCATCGTGCAGACCGGCACCCAGTGCCGATCCAATCCGGGCCTGCGCGAGGCGATCGCCTGGATCCACGAGGGCAACCTGGGGCGGATCCAGGTGGCGCGCGGGCTGTGCTACAAGCCCCGGCAGAGCATCGGCAACGTCTCGGCGCCGACCCAGGTGCCCGACCACATCAACTACGACCTGTGGTGCGGTCCGTCGCCGCTCAAGCCGCTGATGCGCTCGAAGCTGCACTACGACTGGCATTGGCAGTTCATCACGGGCAATGGCGATCTTGGCAACCAGGGCATCCATCAGATGGACATCGCCCGCTGGGCGCTGGGGGTGAACACGCTCAGCCCGCAGGTCTTCAGCGTGGGCGGTCGTCTGGGTTATCAGGACAATGGCGATACACCCAATTCCCAGTTCGTCTATCACCAGTACGAGAAGGCGTCGCTGATCTTCGAGGTGCGGGGATTGCCCAAGTCCAAGGAGTATCAGGATGGCCGTTGGACCAAGAGCATGCCCGAGTATCGCGGGGCCCAGGTCGGGGTGGTCATCCACTGCGACAACGGCTACATGGTCATTCCGTCGTACGACAGCGCCAAGGCCTTCGACAAGAACGGTCGCGAGATCAAATCGTGGAAGCAGGGAGCCGACCACTACGCCAATTTCGTGGAGGCGGTCCGCAGCCGCCGCTCGGGCGACCTGAACGCCGAGATCCTCGAAGGACACCTCAGCAGCGCTCTCTGCCACACGGGCAACATCAGCTACCTGCTCGGCAAGAAGCTCGCGCCCGAGGCCATCCGCGAGCGCCTTCAGGGCAGTCCCGACGCGGCGGAGACCTTCTCTCGCCTGTCCGAGCATCTCATCGTCAACGGCATCAATCTCGAGAACCAACCGTTGGTCCTCGGCGAGACCCTGCGCATGGACGTGAAGACCGAGCGGTTCATCCGCAACGACCGGGCCAACCAGATGCTCACCCGCGAGTACCGCAAGGGCTTCGAGGTGCCGTCGCGGGTGTGATGGGGCGACATTCCCCGGGCCGATCGAAGGCCCGGGGGAGACATGGTGGCCCGGCACCCGACAGGCCCCGGCGGGTCGTGCCCTCGCCGGGGCCTTGTGGTTTCGTCCTTCGTCGGATGTGCGGAGCCTGCCGGGTTCGACTCAGGCCCCGAGGTAGAAGCGGGCGCAGTTGCCTCCCCAGAAGGCCTCGGCCTGTCCGGGCCCGAGGTGGCGCACGTAGTCGCGGGCCAGGCCTTCGGTCTGCTCGTAGCTGCCGGCGAGCAGGCAGACCGGCCAGTCGGAGCCGAACATCAAGCGCTCGGGCTGGAACGATTCGAACACCACGTCGAGGTAGGGGCGGAAGTCGTCGGATCGCCACCCCGAGTGGTCGGCCTCGGTGACCATGCCCGACACCTTGCAACACACGTTCGGGTAACTGGCCAGTTCGCGGATCTGAGAGGCCCAGGGTTCGAGAATGCCCTGGCGGATGAGCGGTTTGGCGATGTGGTCGAGCACGAAGGGTTGGTCGGGGAACCGTGTCACCAGTTCCAGCGCCGCCGGCAATTGCTTCGGGTAGATGAGGATGTCGTAGGTCAGCCCGAAGGAACGGAGGGCACCGATGCCCCGGAGCACCGAGGAGCGCACGAGGAAACGGTCGTCGGGCTCGTCCTGCGCGACATGGCGGACCCCCACGAATCGGGGGTGGGCCGCGAGCGGTGCCAGACTCTCCTCGAGCCGGTCCGACTGGAGGTCCACCCACCCGACCACGCCCTTCACCCGCGGATCGGCATCGGCCAGCCCGAGCAGCCACCACGATTCGGCCAGCGACTGGCGGGCCTGCACGGCGATGGATCCGTCGAACCCGAGGGAGCGGTGGATCCGCTCGAGGTCCGCGGGAAGCCAGTCGCGCTGGAGGGCGGATCCCTGGGGGATCCAAGGGTATTCCGCGGCGCTGTAGCGCCAGAAATGCTGGTGGGAATCGAGTTTCATGGATCGATGCTGTCAGGCCGGACGCCGACTGGAAACCGCCGAAAAACGGAAGAATGGATGCGCGGGTCCCGTTTCGAGGGTTGCCCAAGCGGCGATCCGGCGGGTATCAACCCCCCGTGCCCAGCGTTGCTGAACAGTTGAAGGCCGAGCGCGAGCGTCAGGGACGCAGCGTGCACGACGTGGCCAACATCACCAACATCAAGACCGATCACATCCGCGCGCTGGAGTCGGGAGATTGGGATGCCTTCGGTGCGCAGGTGTACATCCGCGGGTTCACGCGGACCTACGCCAAGGAACTGCGGCTCGACGTGCCCCGGATCATGTCCGAACTGGAGACGGAGCTGGGCCAGAGCGAGGACTATTCGGCGCCGCCGCCCCTGACCGGCCGTCGGAAGGGACCGCTGGACTTCGTCATGCTCTGGCTGTCGAGGGTCCGGTGGCAGTGGTTGTTCCCCATCCTGCTGGGGCTCGCCGTCCTGGGTGCATTGTGGTTCGGATACCGGTCGTGGATCTCCTCGAGGACGACACCGACGACCGGAGCCGCGCCGGTCCGCAGCGCCGTGGCTCCGATCCCGGCACCCGCCACGGTCCCACTGGGCAACGCCCTGAGACCGATGCCGCGCAAGGTGCTCAATGCCCAGGCTCCGTTGCCGACCAACGCCGCGACGCCACCGGCGCGTTCCCGTTGATCGGGGCACCGGTGGCGTCGGATTTTGTATCGGGGGAACCCGTGGGACCCGTGAGTGTTCCCGTCCGTGGGACGGTCCGGGTTTCCCAACCGGCGACTACGCGTCGATCTTCGTCCAGGATGCGTTGGCCTTGGACGAGGCGACCACGGCCTCGATGAAGGCCATGCCTCGCACGCCGTCCTCGATCTTCGGGTAGTCGTTGGCGATGTCGTCCTTGGCCAGTTTCTTGCCGGCCTGCTTGGCGCGGATGGCGTTGGCGAAGTTCTTGTAGATGTTCGCGAAGGCCTCGAGGTAGCCCTCGGGGTGGGCCGGGGGAGTACGGCCGGCGGCCTTGGCGGCATCGCAAAGGTAGCCGTTGGCGGCGCGATACACCTGCATGGGCTGGTCCATCCACTTGACGAGCAGCGTGTTCGGTTCCTTCTGGTGCCACTCCAGGCCGCCGAGTTCGCCGTACACGCGGATGTTCAGGTTGTTCTCCTCGCCCACCGAGATCTGCGAGCTGTGCAGCACGCCCTTGGCGCCGCCCTTGAAGCGGAGGAGGATGTTGCCGTCGTCATCCAGCTTGCGTCCCTTGACGAAGGCCGTCAGGTCGGCGGCCAGTTCGCTGATCTGCAGGCCGGTGATGTACTCGGCGAGGTTCTCGGCGTGGGTACCGATGTCGCCGATGCAGCCGGCCGCGCCGCTTCGCTTGGGATCGGTCCGCCACGCCGCCTGCTTCTGGCCCGAGGCCTCGATGCGGGTTGCCAGCCAGCCCTGGGGGTACTCGACCACCACCTTGCGGATCTTGCCCAGCTTGCCGGAATGCACCAGGTGGCGGGCCTCCTTCACCAGCGGATAGCCGGTGTAGTTGTGGGTCAGGCCGTAGAGGCGGCCGGTCTTCTTCACGATGGCCGCCAGGGCCTTGGCCTCGGCGAGGTCGAAGGTCGCCGGTTTGTCGCTCAGCACGTGGAATCCGCCCTCGAGCGCCGCCTTGGCCGCGGGGAAGTGGACGTGGTTCGGGGTGACGATCGCCACGAAGTCGATCCGCTGGTCGGCCGGGAGGGCGGCCTCCTTGGTGACCAGCTCCTGGTAGCTGCCATACACCCGGTCGGGAGAGAGGAAGAGATCGGCTCCCGAGGCCTTGGACTTCTCCGCATCCGACGAGAACGCCCCGGCCACCAGTTCGATCTGGCCGTCGATGTTTGCAGCGATGCGGTGGACCGCGCCGATGAAAGCGCCCCGTCCGCCGCCGACCATTCCGTAACGAATCTTTCTGCTCATGATGGATGTGTGTTGAACGACTGTGTTTGCCGTGTGGTGACGGGCTCGAAGATCGCCGCCCGCCGCCTCCCGAGTCAACGGCCGACGCGGTGGGAGTCGCCCGGCCCGCCCGTTTTCCGACGCATCCTTTCGCTGTTGTCCTCGTGTCCGGCTGGACTAGGTTCGCCCCGTCCGCGGCACGGAGACGATCGCCGGCGGAGTCCCCACATGCTTGTCCATCTGCTGAAATCCAAACTGCACCGGGCCACCGTCACCGCGGCGAGCCTCGACTACGAAGGAAGCCTCACCATCGCCGAAGACCTGATGGAGCGAGCCGGCCTGAGACCCTACGAGCGGATCCTCTGCGGCAACATGGCCAACGGGGCCCGTTGGGAGACCTACGCCATCCGGGGGCCGCGGGGTTCCGGGGCCATCGAGCTGAACGGTGCGGTGGCGCACCTGGGCAAGGCCGGGGACCGGCTCACCATCATGTCGTTCGCCGAGGTCGACGATGCTTGTGCGGCCGAATGGAGACCCCGGGTGATCGTCCTCGACACCGCCAACCGCATCGTGAACGAGCGGGGCATCTGATCGGTCCCCTCCGCACCCGGTCGACCCGGTGCGTCCACGGCTTCGGATGAATTTCGTGTTGGTCTGGAGGACCTCCGCGGCGCATAGTTCCCGACCGCCCACACCGGGTGGTGCATTTTGAGCCGATCATGAGAGACGAACTTGAGAAACTGGTTGCCGCCGGGAAGATCCAAAAAATCCATGTCGATCCCCTGATCCAACTGACCGAGGCGGGCTTCTGCCACCATCGGAGCTGGGGTTTCGGCCGCATCGTCTCGGTGGACCTCGCCCTGGGCCGCCTGAACATCGACTTCACGACCAAGGCCGGACACTCGATGGATCTGGCCTTCTCCGCAGAATCCCTCAAGCCCATAGGCAAGGACCACATCCTGGCCCGGAAGGCCCTCGACCTCGACGGCCTGCGTCGTGAGGCGGCGCTGCACCATCTGGCGGTCGTCAAGCTCGCCCTCGGCAGCTTCGGGGGCTCGGCCACGGTCGACCAGATCCAGAACATCCTGAAGGACGTCATCGGCAGCGACTGGAAGAAGTGGTGGGAGGTCGCCCGCTCCGAGATGAAGAAGGACGGGCATTTCACGGTTCCCCTGAAGAAGACCGAGCCGATCCTCTACCAGCAGTCCGAGATCAACATCGGCCAGCGGTTGGCCAATGAATTCCGGTCCGCCAAGGGGCTGAAGGCCCGGGTGGCGGTGGCCTCCGAGATCCTCAAGAGCGTCGCCGACATCAACGACAAGGCGGTGATCACCGAGATCGTCGGCATGCTCGAGGGCGACATCAACAACCACGTGGTGACCATGCCGTCCCTCGCGCTCGAGGGGGTGTTCGTCCGCGACGACCTGAAGAAGGCGGCGGCCCTCGAGCTTCCCGAGGGACCGGTCACCGCCCGCGAGATCCTCGCCAACCAGTCCAAGCTGGTGGAGTTCTTCAACGACCTGCCCGCGGCCAAGCATCGCCGGGCCCTCGAGGCCCTCCGCGATTCGGTGCCCGACTGGGGCGCCAAGCTCATCCTCATCATCAACAACGTCAGCGCGAAGCTGGCCGGCGAGTGCGCCCGCCTGCTGCTGATCGAGAATCGCGGTCAGCTGCTGAAGCAGGAGTTGATGCGCCTGGTCAGCCAGCACGGCGCGAGCAGCGAGCTGCTGCTCTGGCTGGGCAAGGAGCGCGGCGACCATTTCGCGGACATCCTCGGGCCCGAGGTGTTCCGGGCCATGCTCACCGCCATGGAGCGGGATGCCTTCAACGAGAAGCGCTCGAACCGCCTGCACGACTTCATCCTCGATGACATGAAGCTGCTGCCGGAGCTGATCGAGTCGGCCGACATCGAGGTCATCCGCGACCTGACCCGCAGCCTCCAGCTGTCCCCGAGCTTCGACGACATGGACAAGCGGTCGCTGTTCGCCCGCATCGTCAAGGCCTACCCGGCGATCCAGGAGATGATCACCGGCGAGAACAAGAAGGAGGACCACAGCTTCCTCGTCAGCTGGCCCAGCCTCCAGCGGCGTCAGGAGGAGTACCAGGACCTCGTCGCCAAGCGCATCCCCGCCAACGTCAAGGACATCGCGTTGGCCCGCAGCTACGGCGATCTCCGCGAGAACCACGAATACAAGTCGGCCAAGGAGATGCAGCGGGTGCTTCAGCGACGCAAGGCGGAGCTGGAGCGCGACCTCGGTCGCGCCCGGGGCACCGACTGGGCCAACGTCCGCACCGATGTGGCCGGACCCGGCACGGTGCTGCACGTGAGCGAGCTCACCAGCGGCACCAAGGAGCGCTTCTATCTGCTGGGTGCCTGGGATGGCGACCCCGACAAGAACATCCTCAGCTACCTGACTCCGTTCGCGAAGATCTTCCTGGGCCAGCCTGTCGGGGCCGAGGTGACCTTCAGTTCCGAGGGCCAGTCCAAGCGGTACCGCATCGACGGCATCACGGCCTACGTGCCGGCGCCGGCCGCGTAGGCCCCGTCTTCCCACACCCCGGATGGCCGGTCCCGGCGACCGGCCGGTTTCCTTGGCGTCCCATGGAACTCGACCGATCCGACATGATCGATTCGGAGGATCCGGTGCTGCTCCAGCCGGAGTGGACCGAGGTGCTCTGGTATGTGGCCCACACCCGGCCCCGGGCCGAGAAGAAGCTGGCCGCATTCTGCCTCGAACAGGGGTTCGAGCACCGCCTGCCGCTGTATCCGAGCGTCAAGACCTATGTGCGCAAGCGGGTGGTGTTCGAGAAGCCGCTGTTCCCCGGCTACATGTTCGTCCGGATCCAGCGACGGCATCGCCAGACACTGGTCCAGAACCGGTACGTGGCGAACTTCCTGGAGGTGCCCGACCAGGAGGAGTTCGTGGGTCAGCTCGAGGACATCTACCGTGCCCTCGAGGCCCGGGTGGAGATCCAGGTCTGCCCGGAGATCAAGCCGGGTCTGCAGGTCCGCATCAAGTCGGGTCCGATGAGGGGCACCGAGGCGTGGGTGGAGAGCCGTTCCAAGATGTCCGATGTCCACCTGAGGCTCGATTTCATCGGGCAGGCCGTGGTGGCCAAGATCCAGGCCGATGACCTCGAACTCGTCTGAACCCACGCCGCGGTCCCGGCCGTTGCCGCCGCCCACGGCGCGATCGGTGGCCTTGGAGATCCTCCTCCAGCGCGAGGCGCCCGGCGATTTCCTGGAGCACCGCCTCGATCAGGTCCCCGGTATGCAGGGCCTTTCGGAGCCGGATCGCCGCCTGGCCCGAGAGATCGCCTTCGGCGTGTTGCGCAACCGCTCCGCGCTCGACCACCTCGTCGCCCGGCGGACCGACGGTCGGCCCCAGCGTCCGGTGCTTCGTGGCATCCTCCAGAGCGCCCTGTACCAGCTGCTGTTCCTCGACCGGGTTCCCGACCATGCGGTGGTGAACGAGGCCGTGTTGTTGGCCCGGCAGCGGGGGTTCTCGGCGCAGAGCGGATTCGTCAATGCCGTGCTGCGCGGGGTCACCCGTGAGAAGGAGGCCTGCCGTCAGATGATCCAGGCGTTGAAGCAGGCGAATCCGGCGCTCGGTTGGTCCCATCCGGAATGGTTGGTCGACCGGTGGGCCGCGGTCCTCGGTGCCGAGGATCTCCAGCGCCTGCTGGCCTGGGACAACACCGCCCCGACCTCCTACGCGAGGGTCCACCGGCTTCGGATCAGCCCGCAGGAGCTGTCGGAGCGTTGGAAGGCCGAAGGGGTCGAGGCGACTCCGGTGCCGGTCGACTGGACCGACCCCGACACCGTCTTCGCGTTGGACCGTCATCCCGTGCTGGAGACCCTCGGCTCCTTTCGCGAAGGTGGGTTCTACGTCCAGGATCCGAGCACCCTGATGGCGGTGCGGTTGCTCGACCCCCAACCCGGTGAACGCATCCTCGACCTGTGCGCGGCCCCGGGCGGCAAGACCCTGGCGATCGCGGACCGGTTGCAGGCCCGGGGGACCGTGGTGGCCCACGACGCCCACCCGGGCCGGCTTGGACTGGTCCGTGAGAATGCCCGACGCCTGGGGGCCGAAGGCGTCGAGATTTGTCCCGACCCAGAGCTGGGTGGGCCCGGAGTCCTGTTCGACCGGGTGCTGGTGGATGCCCCGTGCTCGAACACCGGCGTGCTCCGGCGGCGCGTCGAGCTTCGCTGGCGCCTCGAACCCCGGGAGATCCCGCGGTTGGCTGCCGGGCAGATCCGTCTGCTCGGCAACGCGGCCCGGCGGGTCCGTCCGGGTGGCGTCCTGGTGTACAGCACCTGCAGCATCGAGCCCGAGGAGAATGAGCAGGTGGTCGAGGCCTTCCTCCGGGACCACCCGGGATGGATCGAGGTGGCCCGCCGGGCCCTCCATCCGGTGAGGGATCGGGTCGATGGCGCCTTCGCTGCGAGATTCGTCAGACCCACCTGAATCCCGAACCTCCCCTCGAACCAGATCTCCGAACCGCCCCCGACCTTCCCAACCATGCTCCACGCCACCCTGAACAGTCCCGAGACCTGGTCTCCCTTCCTGCGGTCGAATCCCGTCTGGACCCTGTGCCTCGACTGGTTGCGTACCCTCACCCCGGAAATGCCGCTCGGCACCCATGAGCTCGACGGGCCGACCGTGCACGCGTCGGTCCAGGAGTACATCACCCAGGCCCGCGAACTCTGCCGCTTCGAAAGCCACCGGGAGCACATCGACATCCAGTACACCATCGCCGGCATCGAGACCATCGACTGGATCCAGCGCGATGGCCTGACTCCCGACGGCCCGTTCGGCAACGACGTCCAGTTCTGGCATCCCGCGGCCGACCACACCCCGATCACCCAGGCGGCGGGCCGGTTCTCGATCTTCTTCCCGGCCGACGCCCATCGACCGAAGGTGATCCACGGCGAGCCGACCCTGATCCGCAAGGTGGTGATCAAGATCCCGGTCCACCGGATCGGTTGACTGCGGATCCGGGGCCGTGGGCTCCGGGTGTCAGCGCCCGCGGTACACGCAGCGGGAGGTGCACGTCTCTGCGATCACCAATTCGCAGAGGAGCGGCAGCCGTGGCTTCAGTTCGTTCCAGATCCAGACCGCCAGTCGCTCGCTGGTGGGGTTTTCGAGGCCCGGGATCTCGTTCAGGTAATGGTGGTCGATCCGGTCTTGGATCGGTTGGAAGGCCGCCTTGAGGTCGGCGTAGTCCATGACCCATCCGGTGTCGTCCCCGACGGGCCCGTCGATCACGACTTCGATCCGCCAGCTGTGCCCGTGCAGGCGGGCGCATTTGTGGCCGACGGGGACGTGGGGAAGGCGATGGGCGGCTTCGATCTGGAAGGTTTTGCGGAGTTCCATTGGAGGAAAGGGGAGGGTGGGGAATCAGGTCTCGAGATCGGTCCAGGTGACCAGGTCGCCGAGGGCGGGGCGGCCGTCGTGACGCCAGGCGGCCGGGGGTTCCTGCATGCGCCCGATGGGACAGATCCGGCTCGAGCCCCAGCGGGCCAGTTGCCGGGCGATCTCGGGCAGACGGTCGTCGGGCGCGGCCACGGCGACCGTGGACACCTGGTGCCGGAAGGGTTCGGCGAACCGGAGGATCTCGTCCCACTGGCGGATCGGCTTCAGTTCGATGAAGCGATGGAGGCAGGAGGGCTGGAAGCGGGCATCATGATTGAGCACCACGGTCCAGGCCGTCGACTCCTGGCTGGCCCAGAGCCGCACCGTGGCGGGCGGCTCGAAGAACAGCGACCGGTTCAGGTTGCGCTCGGTCATCGAGGCCACCGCGGCCGCCCTCAATTCGAACGTGCTGCGGCGCGACTGGATGAGTGCCGACTCGGCGACCCCGAGGGTACCGCGGGGTTCGATCGCCTCGCGGCGGTCCAGTTCTGCGGCCAGTTCCTCGCCCAGGGTCTCGGCACTGCCGGTGACATCCTCCTCGACGTAGAAGGCGTGGGGCGAGAGGCATCCGAGCTGGTTCCAGGCGGTGATGTCATCGGCCATGGCGCGCACCAGGCGCTTTCGGGAATACGGCCCCAGCGACTCCTTGGCCACGAGTCCGAGACTGATGCGGTGACCGTAGCCCACGAAACGGGTGCGGGCCGGGATCCGCGGCCGGACTTCCTCGAGCATGGCGTCTCCGCCGGTGGCCGTCACGCAACCCGCCTCGGCGAACAGCAGGTCCTCCCATTCGCGGGCATGCCGTTCCCCGTGGCTCCAGCACACCAGTTCCATGCAGGCGCCGAGCTTCGACTCGGTGGCCGCGAGCGAGTGGGCGAACAGGCGCGGAAACAACGAGGCGTCGCGCGGGCATTTGACGATCTGCGCCGAGCGGGTGATCAACCCGAGGATCATCGAGAACAGCGCCGGGTTCGGCAGGTTCCCGGCCGTGAGGTGCACCATCAATTCGGGCCCCACCGCGAGCGAGGTCCGGCCGGTCCGGTGTTCGGCGGGACCGGCCCCGAAATCGTCGAGGCGGCGGGTGTCGCCGAGGTCCTGGGCGATCAGGGCCTCGAGGGACTCCACGGTGATCGACCGGAAGAAGGTGTCGAGACCGCGGGCCAGGGTGGCCGGACTCCAACCGGTCTCCTTCGGACCTTCGCGCAGGGCCAGGGCCCGGAATCCATTGTCGGGTTCCAGCCACTGTTCGGCGGTGTGGGCGATCATCTCGACGACCGCGCGGGTGCGTTGGCGCACGAGCCATTCGTTGCGGTTGCGGCGCACCGCGAAACTGGCCTGTCGCAGCGTCTCGGCGGTGAGTTGGAGCTCGGGCCCCAGGTCGGCGAGGAACAGTTGGTGGAGATTCATGGCCGCATCAGGGGGTCATCCGGGAGCAACCACGGGGTTCGGCTTCGCCGGCGCGTCCCAGCAATTCGAAGGTCTGGCCGAACCGACGACCGAGGTCTCCGGTCTCCAGGGCGGCCACCGACCAGACGTTGGCCAGATCGTGGATGCGCAGGATTCCCGGTTCACCCTCAATGGCATCGAGGCCCGTCTCGGGATCGATCGTCCGGACGCGGACCCAGGGCGGAAACCGGAAGCGCCCGTCCGAATCGTAGGCCTGCGAGGACAGTTCGCTCATGCCGTATTCGGGGATGATCCGTGGAGCCCCGAGCCGGCGTGCGATGGCCGCGTGCAGTTCGGTGCGGGGCAGGGAACGCGATCGGCCCTTGTAGCCCCCGGTCTCCAGGACGCGGGACCCCTCGGGCAAACGGAAGGACAGACCCCGGAGTTCCATCGCGTCGATCAGATGGACGAACAGGAAGGCCGTGCCCAGCACCAGGATCGGGTTCGCGGCCTCGCAGGCGGCCTCGAGCGCATCGAGGGTGGGCTCCAGGCCCAGTTCCCAGGCTCCGTCGCCGGCCAAACACCCCGTGAAGCCCGAGCCGGGAGCGCCGAAATCCCGGATCACCACCTCGAGCATGTGGACCAGCGAAGAGTGCGGCACCGACTCGGGGGGAGGGGTCAATGCGAGGCAGGGCGGGCGGAAATTCGGCGGGAATCCCGGGCCGGTTGCCAGCAGGTGGGCGGCGAACCAGGGTCGCAGCGAATCCTCGTACAGCGCGAGGGAGTCGGCATGGTGGAAGTGCCTGCTCGGGCGCTGGGCGGTGGTGCCGGAGGAGTGGAACACCCGGGTGCGCTGGTCGGGGGCGATGGCGGTGAATTCGAGGTCCTGGAAGGCCGGGGTGGGCACCGCCGGTATCTCCAGCCACGAGGAGACCGTTTCCGGTCGTCGTTTCCGGGCGTCGCAGAAGAGGCGATAGGCCGGGACGGTGTCGTATTGGAGACGGAAGAGATCGAGGGCCACGCGCTCCCAGGTCTCGGGTCCGGGCGCGGAGGTCGCTCCGCCCCGGGTCGCTTCGGCCGCCTCGGCAGGACGGTTCGTGCCGGGATGCATCAGCCCACGGACTCGGGCTGCCAGAAATGAATGGCTGGGGTTCATGCGGTTTTCCGTGGGGATCCTTGCCGGAGGCATGAACGCCCCGATCGGGAACCCTGTCGGCTGGTTTTCCGCGACAGCCGTTCCGACGATGTAGGCGAGGTGCGGGCCCTCTGTCCAGCCTTACCGGCAGGCCTTCGACCGGGGGCGGCGGGCAACCCGTGGGGTTCGCTTCTTGGTTGGAGGCGGCGGGTCACCTGGGATACCGTCCGGCATCCATGAAGGTGCTCATCCTGGCCGCGGGCTACGCCACGCGGTTGTACCCGTTGACGCTGACCCAGCCCAAGCCGCTGCTGCCCGTCGCGGGCAAGCCCATGATCGACCACGTCATGGACAACCTGGCACCCATCGGTGGCATCGACGAGGTGTACGTGGTGAGCAACGCGAGGTTCGCGGGCCATTTCTCGCAGTGGTCCGAAGCCTATCGGCAGGCCTCCAACCACCCGTTCCGGTTCTCGGTGATCAACGATGGTTCGACCGATGATTCCAACAAGCTCGGGGCCATCGGCGATCTCCATCTGGTGCTGGAGCAGGAGAGGCTCGACGACGATCTGATCGTGGTCGCGGGCGACAACCTCTTCAGCCAGAGCCTCCGCGGGTTCGGGGAGTATTGCCGTTCCCAGAACGACCCGGTGCTGGGGGTGTACGACGTCGGGAGCCTCGAGCAGGCGCGCAAATACGGTGTCGTGGACATCGATGGCAACGGGCGGATCACCAGTTTCGTGGAGAAACCCGCCGAACCGGCCAGCACGCTCATCGGCATCGCCCTCTACTACTATCCGCGTCGACACCTGTCCGCGGTCCGCGAATACATCGCGGCGGGAAACAACCCCGATCAACCCGGTCGGCTGATCCAGTGGCTCCATCCCCGTACGCCGGTCATGACCTGGAGCGTGCCCGGCATCTGGTACGACATCGGATCGAAGGAGACTCTGGCCGAGGCCAACCGCATCTTCGCCCGACGCTGATCCCCGTCCCGAACCCGATGGTCGGGTCCGCACCCTGTCCCGTTCTCACGGAATACCACCCCAAGAGCATCCAGCCATGAACCACCTCGCTTCGGCCTTCCTCGACGTCGCCCGTTCGCGTCCGGACAAAACGGCGCTGTTCTGGGGGGATTCCCGGCACAGCTACGGTCATTACCGCGATCAGGTCCTAGGGACGGCGCGGTTGTTGCTCGACCATGGGGTGAAGCCCGGCGATCGCGTCGCGGTCTGGCTGAAGAATTGCCCGGAGTTCGTCGGGGCCCTGTTCGGGGTGTTGGCCGCCGATGCGGTCCTGGTGCCGATCAACAATTTCCTCAAGCCGGCCGAGGTGGCCTACATGCTGCAGGACGCCGGCATCGAGTGGGTGATCGCCGAGGCCGGTCATGCGGGCCTGCCCGAGCTGCAGAGCCTGTGTCCCTCACTGCGGGTCCTGCCCGCGGAGACGCTGCCGACCGAGGCCGCCGAGGTCCCGGCTCCCGCCCGGGGTGGCGACGATCTGGCGGTGCTGATCTACACCAGCGGCACCACCGGCCATCCGAAGGGGGCCATGCTGTCGCACCGCAACCTCCTTGAGAACGTCGCCTCCTGCCGGGTCTTCCTCCAACTCTCCGAGGAGGATCGTCTGGTGGTGCTGCTCCCGATGTTCCACAGCTTCATGCTCACGGTGGGGCTCCTGCTGCCCCTGCTGAGCGGGGCCTCGGTGGTGGCGGTGAAGGGCCTGAATTCACCCAAGCACATGATCGGCGAGATCCTCCAGAATCAGGGGACGCTGCTGCCCGCGATGGCGGCCCTGTTCCGGGCACTGTCGCAGATCCCCGCGGGCATCGAATTCACCTCGTTGCGCCTGTGCGTCAGCGGTGCCGGGCCGCTGCCTCTGGAAATTCTCCATGGTTTCAACGCGCGTCATCCGCGGGTCCCGCTCATCGAGGGGTACGGCCTCAGCGAGGCGAGCCCCGTGGTGACGGTCAATCCCCCGGGCGATCCCAAGCCGGGCACCATCGGTGTGCCGATCCCGGGCGTGGAGGTGTCGGTGCAGGACGACCAGGGAAACCGGTTGGCCGACGGGGTGGACGGCGAGATTTGTGTGCGCGGCGGGAACGTCATGCTCGGTTACTGGAACGCTCCGCAGAAGACGGCCGAGACGATCCGCAATGGCTGGCTCCTGACCGGAGACATCGGTCACCGCCGCCCGGACGGGTGGTTCGTCATCACCGACCGCAAGAAGGACATGCTCAAGCCCAATGGCATGAACGTGTACCCGCGCGAGATCGAGGAGGTCCTCTACCGTTTTCCAGGGATCCGAGAGGCGGCGGTCGTGGGCGAACCCTGCGAACGGCGCGGAGAGCGGGCCGTGGCCTTCGTCTCGATGGACGAGGGCAGGGTGCTCGACGAGCACGCCCTCATCGCCTTCCTCAAGGATAACCTCGCAGATTACAAGGTGCCGCGCCGCGCCATCGTGCTGCCGGCGCTGCCCCGAAACGCCACCGGCAAGATCCTCAAGACCGCCCTGCGCGAGACCCTCGCCCGCGGGCATTGAGCGGACCGCGGCGGTCCGACCCCGAAGGCCATCACCCGAGCTGCAGGCCGAACAGGCGGTGGTGCTCCTGGATCAGGTAGCGGTCGGTCATGCTGGCGACATGGTCGCAGACCGCCCGGTACAGCCCGTCGACCGCGATGCGCTTGCGGGCCGCCACGCCCAGTTCCTTGGGGTGGGCGATGTAGGATTGGAAGACCTCGCCGAGCATCCGGATCGCCCGATTGTTGGGCTCGGCCACGACCGGATGGTAGTAGAGGTTCCGATAGAGGTATTTGCGCAACTCGAGGTTCTCGACCCTGCGTTCGGCACTGTATTGCACCAGCGCCCGGCGGTGGGATCGCACGTCATCGGCCGATCGGACCCCGGCCTCCAGGATATGGGTCTCGGTGGTGTTCACGACATCCGTGACCTGCTGGTCGATGATTTGCCGGATGGTGTAGTAGCGGCGGCTCTCCGCGGGCAGTTCCCCGAAGTGCCGCTTCACCGCCCGGGCCGCCTTGGCCCAGACACGGACCTCCTTGAGCAGCTTCCTTTCATCGAGGAGACCGCTGTCGAGTCCGTCGTCGAGGTCGTGGCTGTAGTAGGCCACTTCGTCGGCCAGGTTGGCGATCTGCGCCTCGAGGGACGCCTGATGGTGACGTCGTCGCCGGGTGCCCTCGACCGACTCGAAGGCCACGCCGTGCTTGGCGATGCCTTCGCGCACCTCCCAACTGAGGTTCAGGCCCGGGAACCGGGGGTATTTGCGCTCCAGTTCCTCGACCACCCGCAGGCTCTGCCGGTTGTGTTCGAACCCGCCGTGGTCCTTCATCAGGCGGTCGAGCATCGATTCGCCCTTGTGCCCGATGGGCGAGTGGCCGAGGTCGTGCGCCAGGGCGATGGTCTCGGCGAGGTCTTCGTTGACCCTGAGGGCCCGGGCGATGTTCCGGCTGATCGCGGCCACCTCCATGGTGTGCGTCAGACGGGTTCGCAGGTGGTCGCCCGAACCATTCAGGAAGACCTGGGTCTTGCACTCCAGCCGTCGGAAAGCCCGGCTGTGGATCACCCGGTCGCGGTCGCGCTGGAACTCGGTCCGCCAGGTGGGCGGGTTCTCGGGATGGACCCGCCCCCGGCTTTCGGCGCTCTTCTGCGCGTACGGCGCCAGGAACTGGTGCTCCCTGGCCTGCAGCTCTGAGAGGGTGACCGGCATGGCGGCAGTGTCTTCCAAGGCCGCGGATCAGGCCAGCGCAACTCCGGCAACTCCGGCGGCCGGAGGGATCCGGGAAGGGGCTGCCGGCTCCCGGATGGGTTCGTAGAAGGTGTTGCGTTGGACGGGCTGCCGACCGGCCTCGCGGATCGCGCGGACCAGATCGGCCTCGGCCGTCATCTGCGGGGACTTCGCACCGGCCATGTGGAAGATGTGCTCCTCCAGGATCGTTCCGTGAAGATCGTCGGCCCCGTGGCTCAGGGCGACCTGGGCCATCTTCAATCCCATGCCGACCCAGTAGGCGGTGATGTGGTCGATGTTGTCGAGGTAGAGCCGGGAGACGGCGATGGTCCGCAACTGGTCGTAGCCGCTCGGGGCATGCCGCACGGGGATCCGGTTGTTCTCGGGTTGGAAGGGCAGGGGGATGAAGCCCGTGAATCCACCGGTGCGATCCTGTTGACGACGGAGTTGGTCGAGGTGATCGATGCGGTCCTCGATCGACTCCACGTGCCCGTAGAGCATCGTGCAGGTGCTGCGGCCCCCCAGCTGGTGCCAGGTGCCGTGGACCTCGAGGTACTCGTCGCCGCTCTCCTTGCCGGTCGCGATGCGGCTCCGCACCTCCTTGCGGAAGATCTCGGCCCCGCCGCCGGTGAGCGATTCGAGGCCGGCCTCCTTCAGCTCCAGCAGCGTGTCGCGGACGGACTTCTTGGCCAGCCAGGCCAGGTGGAGGATCTCCACGGCGGTGAAGCACTTGAGCTGGAGGCTCGGATCCACGGCCTTCAGCGCCTTCAGGAACCCGGTGTAGTACGAGAACGGAAGCGACGGATGAAGCCCGCCGACGATGTGGAGTTCGGTGATGCCCACGGAGAGGGCCTCGCGGGCCTTGGCCACCATCTGTTCCTCGGTGAGCTGGAACCCGTCGTTGTCGCGTTTCTTGCGGCTGAAGGCGCAGAACTGGCAGCTGAGGATGCAGTAATTGGAGTAGTTGATGTACCGGTTGAGGATGTAGGACGCCCGCAGGCCGTTGCGGCGGCGGTTGGCGAAATCAGCCAGCGCGGCCAGCGCGTTCAGGTCCCGGGTGCGGAAGAGGCGCAGCCCGTCGTCGGGGGTCAATCGCTCGCCCGCGACCACTTTCTGGCGAATGTCCTGAAGCCCATCGGGGCGGTTGAACAAATCCACGTGCCTAGGAAACAGCAAACCCGGGATGAAGCAACTCGCTCCGTGCGGAGCTCCCGGCCACGGATCCGGGAACGGAGCGTGGGCAGGTGGCGAGGATGGGGCGAGGAAGGGGGTTCCCAGACGGGGACGGCTCGGGCAGGCTGCTTCCATGCGTTTCCTCCCGCTCCTCTTGTCGATCATGTGCTTTTCCGCCGGCGTCCAGGCGAAGGCACCCGCCCGGTTGGCTTCTTCGCTGGTGTTCCATGCTCCCTTCGACCATCTGCCCGACGCGGTGGTGGGTGCGGGCGACCGGCGTTTCCAGACCGGTCCGAAGTGGGAGGCTCCCCGGATCACCCAGCCGGGGTTGCCGACCAACGGGGCCGTGTGGGTCGATCCTCGGGGTGGACGTCATGGCGGAGCGCTCCGCTTCGAGAGGAAGATCCCCCAGGTGGTGGGGTTCCGGGTCGAGGGCAACTTCCCGTGGAGGACGAACCAGTGGTCGGCGACGGTCGGTTTCTGGTTGAGGAGCACCCCGGAAATCGACATCCCCAAGGAGTATTCCGACGTGATCCAGATCACCTCCAAGGCCTGGGACGACGCCGCTCTGTTCGTCGAGTTCACCCCGGACGATCTTCCCAAGCACCTCCGACTCGGAGCCTACGCCGACAAGAAGGTCTGGAATCCGCAGGGCCGGGACTGGGACAAGATGCCCTTGTCCGAAAAGCCGCTCGTGGTGGTCACGCACCCCCCGTTCCGTCGGGAGGAATGGCATCAGGTGGTCTTCACCTGTGATCGGTTCAACTCGGGCCGGGCCGATGGCCGGGTGGCCCTCTACCTGGACGGACAACCGGCCGGCGAACTCCCGGAGCGACAGCAGAGCTACGGATGGAAACTCGACGACGCCCTCATGATGCTCGGATTGGGCTACACCGGTTGGATGGATGATCTCGCCGTCTTCGACCGGGCGCTGAGCGCCGAGGAGGTGAAGGCCCTGTACCGGTTGCCGGGTGGCGTCTCCGACCTTCATGGGCGTCGGCGCTGACGGGTGCCGGGCGCACCCACTCCGGGCCTTGCCTGCTCGCCACCCTTTCCATTTGAGGATCCGGCCCCTACTCTCGCTCCCGTGCACCGCCTATCCCCGTGGATCACCCTGTTCCTGATGGCGCTCGTCGCCCGGGCCCAGGTGGATGTGAAACTCGAGTTCGAGCAGGACAAGTTCCTGTCGGGCGAGAAGGCCGAGGTGCTCCTCCGGATCGCCAATTTCACCGGCGCGCCTCTGAGGCTGGGCGAGCGGGACGACTGGATCCGCTTCAATGTCGGGAACGTCTCGGGGGTCGGTGTGGCCCGCAAGGCCGATGTGGAGGCCAGCGGTGCCTTCACGCTCAAGCCGGGAGCCCGGGCGACCCTTCGTTTCGACCTCAATCCGTTGTTCCAGATCGATCAGGTGGGCCGATACCATGCCACGGCAACGGTGTTCACCGGTCCCGGCGACACCCATGTCGTCACCGCACCCGCCGAGTTCGAGATCATGCACGGCGTGGTTCTCTGGGAACGCGAGTTCGGGGTGGTCGGAGGTCCGTCTGAACGCCGCAGGTATGCGATCGTGCAGGCGAACTATCTGCGGCGCGCGCGCATCTTCGCGGTCATCACCAACCCGGAGGCCTCGGTGACCCATCACGTGGTCCCATTGGGGACCGTGGTCTCGTTCAACCCGCCTTCGATGGCTCTCGATCCGAAGAATCGGTTGCACGTGCTCCACCAGCATGGAGCCGACGACTTCATCCATCACCGCATCCACCATGATGGCACCATCTCGATCCGCCATACCTACGTGTCGCGGGTGGGGCGCCCCATCCTCGGTGTGGATGGAACGGGCGACGTGGCGGTCGTCCGTGGCACCCGGCGGCCCGGGTCCAACGACCTCACCCTCCAGGACGAGGCCTCGGGCTCCAGCACCAACGCGGTCGTCGGCAAGCCCGGCGAATCCACCCCGCCCACGGCACCGATCCTGCCGCCTCCGGGAGCCCCCAAGCCCCGTTGATCCGTCGATCCGGGTCAGGGGGCCGGACTCGGGTCGTCGCCGCTCCATCGGGTCAGTTGGCCGCGTTCGACCCTCCATCGGATCAGGTCGCAACCGAGTTGGCGCGGCCAGTTCTCCTCGGTGCAGGTCATGAACACCTGCCCCCCGGCCCGGAACGACTGTTGCAGCAGCGGAACGAAGGCGGACCTGCGGCGGGCGTCCAGTTCGCCCATGACATCGTCGATCAACAGCAGCGGTGGAGTGCCGTGCACGGCCGCCAGATGCTCGGCCTGCGCCAGTTTCAGGGCGATCGCCAGGGTCCGTTTCTGGCCCTCGCTGGTGAAGGACGCGGCGGCGCGGTCGTTGACCAGCAGGGTGAGATCATCGCGGTGGGGACCGACGACGGTGGTCCTCATCGCGCGTTCCCGGGCGCGCGATGAGGACAGTGCGACCGCGAAATCGCCCGCGACGCCGGGTTGATAGTGCAGGGACAGCTCGTCGGCGTCGGCGGCGATGCGCCGGAAGGCCGAGTGGACCCGGGGCGCGAGAGCGGGGACGAATTCCCGCCTGGCGGCGATCAGCGCCTCGCCCGCCTGGACGAGTTCCCGGGTGAAGCCATCCAGCTCGACCAGATCCAGCAGGGGTTGCTTGAGGAGGGCGTTCCGGGAGCGCAGCGCCTTCGCGTAGCGCATCAGCAGCGGGAGATACCCGGGAATCGTCTGGGCCAGCAGCAGGTCCAGGAAGCGCCGTCGTCCCTGGGCCGGGCCCTTCACCAGGGCCAGGTCCTCCGAGCAGAAGACCACCGCCCGAAGGACCCCGAAATAATCGGCCAATCGTCGGATGGGCCGTTCGTTGAGCGAGAGCTTCCGCTCACGCGCCGACCAGTAGGCTTTGATCTCATGGACTCCCTGAGCCACCACGGTGCCTCCGACGAAGTAGCCCTTGGCCTCCTGACGGATCATCTGCGCCCCGCCGCAGCCCCGGAAGGAGCGCAGGGTGGCCAGCAGATAGACGGCCTCGAGGATGTTGGTCTTGCCCTGGGCGTTGTCGCCCAGAAGCACATGGCAGCCCGGCCCGAACTCGGCGTCCAACCGGGGGTAGTTCCGGAAGTCGCGCAGTTTGAGCCGGGACAGGTGCATCGGACCCCGATTGTGGGAGGAGCCCGGTGGGGGTGTCGAAGAAAAGACACTCCGCGGCCCCGGTGATCGTAGGGACATCCGACACGCCCCCGACGGTCGATCAGGTCAGCGCGACGCCGTGCCGCAATGCTCCCCGCACCGCTTGCCGAAGGGCTTGCACACGCACGGGCAGGGGCCAGTCGGAGGGCGCCTCCAGGGTGTAGCTCCGGGTGCAGCCGTTCTGGAGCAGCCAGAAGGATTCGGGCCAATCGGGGCGCTGGAGCGGATCGACCGTGGGTCGGATCAAACCGGGGGCGGTGGCCTGCCTGCCGTCGATCCAGGGAGAGCTGTCGATCGGGCACACGGCGCGGACGGATTCGAGGATGGGCTCGGCGAGGGACGGCAGGTCCGCCGGGTTCAATTCGTAGAGATAGAAGCCGTGCGATTCCCAATCCTCGTGCAGGCAGATCGAGAGGTCCCAGGGCGGGAGCGATGCCAGCCAGCGCTGGTGCAACCGCACCTCGGCGGAACGTGGGGTGCGGTAGTCGCGGTTGAGGTCGAGGCCGGCCGCGTTTTCCCGGGTTCCCAGCCGGCATCCCTGTGGATTGAGGCATGGGCAGATGCCCAGGTTGAGGTCGTCGGGCCACGAGTCCTCGCGAAGGAGGTCGCGCATGGCCAAGAGGCCGGCGGGCTCGTCGCCGTGGATGCCGGCCGAGACGTACAGCCGCGGCCCGGGGCGTCCGAGGCGCGACAGGAAGACCAGGTCGTGTCCCTCGATCGATTCGGCCTGCTCGGTGAACCGGGCCCGGGACGCGAGGGATCGGATCTCGCGCAGCAGGAGCGACGCCTCGATCCGCTCCCCGCGGTAGCCGTCGCGATTGACGCCCAGTCGTTGGGGTTGGGGCTGGGGATGTGGGACAGGGTCCATGGGATGTGCCGACGCCGTCCGGAGCTTGAAGCCATCCGTGTCGGATCGCTAGGTTGCTCCTGACGATTTCCCGGAGCCCGGTCGCCGCAGGATTCCCTGCGGAGATTCGATCCCCGGGGGCGTCCGCGACCGTGCCCTCCCGACTGCAACTCGACGGAATCCGAAAGGCCTTCGGCGCCACCCAGGCGCTGCGGGGCGTGAGCCTGTCGCTCGGTGCCGGAGAGGCCCACGCCCTGATCGGCGAGAATGGCGCGGGAAAGAGCACCCTCCTGAAGATCCTCAGCGGGGTGCACCGTGCCGATGAGGGCGCGATGACCCTCGACGGGGTCGGATACCAACCGGCCGATCCCATCGCCGCCCAGAGGGCCGGTGTGGCGATGATCCACCAGGAACTGAACCTCGCCCCCCATCTGACGGTGGCCGAGAACATCACCCTGGGTGAGGAGCCTTCGCGCTGGGGATGGGTGGATCGCTCGCACCAACGACGCGTGGCCACCGAGGCGCTGCATCACCTCGGGGCCGGCGGGATTCCCCTGGATGCCGTCTCCGGTGAATTGCCCATCGCCCAGCAGCAGTTGGTCGAGATCGCCCGGGCGCTGCGTTCGAGACCGAGGGTGCTGATCCTCGACGAGCCGACCTCCAGCCTCACGCGGGCCGACACCGAGCATCTGTTCGTGGTGTTGGACCGCCTTCGCGAGGACGGCGTGAGCCTGCTGTACGTGTCGCACTTCCTCGAGGAAAGCCGTCGGGTATGCTCGCGCTACACCGTGCTTCGCGACGGGGCCAGCGTGGCCACCGGGGCCCTTTCGGAGGTCTCCAATCCGGAGTTGATCCGGGTCATGGTGGGGCGCGAGGTCCACGATCTCTATCCGAGGAGCGCTCGGTCGATGGGGCCGAGTGTGTTCCGGGTCCAGGCCCTGCAGGGCTTGGAGAAGCCCCGCGAGGTGACCTTCAGCCTGCGTCGCGGAGAGGTGCTCGGATTGTTCGGCCTCGTGGGCGCCGGTCGCTCGGAGACCCTTCGGGCGGCCTTCGGCCTCGATCCGATCCGGTCGGGCACCGTGCGCTTGGGAGATGTGGACATCTCCTCCCATTCGCCGCGCGAACGCTGGCAGAGCGGATTGGGCTTCCTCAGCGAGAATCGCAAGGAGGACGGTCTGCTGTTGGCCCGCAGCATCGCCGAGAACCTGTTCATCACCCGTCCGGGCGATCTTGTGCGCTGGGGTTTCTGGCACCCGCCCTCGGAGCATCGGGAGGCCCGGGAATGGATGACGCCGCTGGACATCCGCGCCCACAGCCATGCCCAGTCGGTCCAGGAACTCTCCGGAGGCAATCAACAGAAGGTCGCCTTCGGACGGCTGATGTACCACGACTCCCGGGTGCTCTTGCTGGACGAACCGACCCGTGGCATCGACGTGGGCAGCAAGGTGCACATCTATCGGCAGATCGACACGGCGGCGGTGCAGGGCAAGGCGGTGGTCATGGCCAGTTCGTACCTGCCGGAACTGCTGGGGGTCTGCGACACCATCGGCGTCTTCCATCGGGGGCACCTGGTGGCCCTCCGTCCGGCCTCCGAATGGACCGAGACCACGCTGTTGGCGGCCGCCGTCGAGGGAGGGGATCCTGTTCCGACCTCACCGGGCACCTGAGCCCCACTCGGGATGTCCGGGATCTCGGGGGCCTTGATGCCGAGGGTTTTCGGCCTCCGTCGGCCGGACCTTGTCGTCGGGCGTCCGACGGGCCATGGTTGGGAACTTCAATGAGTCAAACGATCGCCCCGGTCCGCTCGTTCAAGGCCGATGCCCTGGACGTCCATGTCTTCGCCAGCCAACCCGACCTCGCGTCCCACGTGGCGCTGGATGTCCGCAACTACCTGGCGGACACCATCGCCCGAAACGGCTCCGCCGCCGCCATCCTCGCCACCGGCAACTCCCAGATCCAGTTCCTGAAGAACCTGGTCGCCCTCGGCGGCATCGACTGGTCCAGGGTGACGCTCTTCCACATGGACGAGTACCTGGGCATCTCCGGCGATCACCCGGCGAGCTTCCGGTACTACATGAAGCAGCGGGTCGAGTCGCTCGTGAAGCCCAAGGCCTTCCACTACATCCACGGCGATTGCGACCTGCCGCACGTGGAATGCGCCCGCTACACCGCGCTGCTCCAGTCGCAGGCCATCGACCTGTGCTGCCTCGGGGTGGGTGAGAACGGGCACCTCGCCTTCAATGATCCGCACGTCGCCCGACTCGACGACTCCGAGTGGGTGAAGCTGGTCCGCCTCGACGACGCCTGCAAGATGCAGCAGGTCAAGGAGGGGCATTTCCCCTCGCTGGAGGCGGTGCCACCCTACGCCATCACCCTGACGCTGCCGGCCCTGATGACCGCCCGCAAGGTGGTCTGCGTGGCTCCCGAGAAGCGCAAGGCGGTGCCCGTCAAGAACCTGCTCCAGGGTCCGGTGAACTCGCTCTGCCCGGCCTCGATCCTGCGGCGCAACCCGGCCGCCGTCCTGCTCATCGATGCCGATTCGGCCTCGCTGCTCTGACCCATGCGCATCCTCGCCCTCGATCCCGGCACCGTCCGCATCGGCGTCGCCATCAGCGACGAGCTGCGGATGATGGCCCGTCCGCTGGAATTCATCCCGGCCGAGCCGTTCCCGGCCCTGGTCGATCGGGTGAAGGAACTGATCCGCGACCAGCAGGTGGAGCTCATCGTCGTGGGCATGCCCCGCAACATGGACGGCACCTACGGCGAGGCCGCGACCAAGGCGCGGGAGTTCGTGGCGGCGCTCAAGGATGTGATCCTCGTCCCGATCCGCACCTGGGACGAACGCCTGACGACCGTGTCCGCGGCCAAGGCGCTGCGGAGCGGAGGCACCAAGGCCGCCCAGCAGCGGGGCAAGATCGACGCCGCCGCGGCCGCGATCCTGCTGCAGGGATACCTCGACAGTCTGGCCCCGTGATTCCATCGACCCCCATCGGCTCCTGAAAGGCAGTCCCGATGTCGCCGGAGACCCCCGCATCCCCCAAGGCCGCGCAGAAACGAACCCGCGAGCGCCCGGATTCCGCGCCCGAAGGCTTCCAGCGGATCCGCCTGACCGTCGCCTACGACGGCACCGCCTACTGCGGTTGGCAGGTGCAGCGTGAAGGCACCAGCGTCCAGGGTCGCCTCGAGGACGCCCTGGGCCGCATTTTCCGCAGCGGTCCGAGGGTCGTCAGTTCCAGCCGCACCGACACCGGGGTCCATGCGCGCGGGATGTCGGTCCATTTCGATGTGCCGAAGGCGGAATGGAGGATGACCCCGGACAAGCTGGTCCTCGCCGCCAACGCCCACCTGCCGGAAGACATCCGGGTGGTGGCCGCCGCCCGCGCCCGTGCCGATTTCCATGCCCGCTTCGATGCCGTCGGCAAGCAGTACCGCTACATCGTCTGGAACCATTCGGCACACGATCCGTTGGGGCTGCGCCAGCAATGGCATGTTCCGAGGCCCATCGATATCCGGGCCATGAGGGCCGCTGCCGCCACCCTCGTGGGGCGGCACGACTTCCTGGCCTTCAGCGCGTCTCCCGGATACGAGCGGTTGCACACGGTGCGGCATGTGACGCGGTGCGAGGTGCTCCGATCCGGGCCCCGCATCACGGTGGTGATCGAGGCCGATGGCTTCCTCTACAAGATGTGCCGAGGGATCGTGGGCACCCTCGTCCAGGTGGGTCATGGACGCTTTCGACCCGAGGAGATCCTGCCGCTGCTTCGGACCCGCGACCGACGCCTGGTGGGGATGACCGCCCCCGCGCTGGGGTTGGTGCTCTGGAAGGTGTTCCATCGCAAGCCGGGGATGCCCCGACGTCCCCACCCGGCGGATTTGGAATGATCGGCGTCCCCGGGGCCTTCACTCGGGACTTCCAGACGGGGGCGGCGGAAGGAATCCCCCTTGCCAGTCGGGCCGTCCGCGACTAACTCGTCACCGCCCATGATCCGACGCCTCCTGCCACGCCTGGTCCTCCAATTCGGGATGTTCCTGTGCACCGCCACCCTGGTGTGGAGCCTCTGGTCCCTGTCGCTGGCCGCCGAGACCACGAACGCCCCCGCCTTGAAGGACGGCGACCTGGCCGCCAAGGCCAGTGCGCTGACACGGAAGGTCATCGACGAGCAGTTCGTCCAGAGCCACCAGACGGAGTTGTCGTTCTGGATCAACACCATTCCGGGCATGGAGAAACCGTTGTTCCGGATTCCTCGATGGCAGTACCTCGCCTCGTTGGTCTACCTGGTGCTGGCGTTCTATTTCTCCAGGACCCTCGATTGGTTGATCCAGAATCGGCTCAAGCAGTGGGCGGCGAAGACGGCGACCGAGTGGGACGACATCCTGGTGAAGCTGGCCGACGGTCCGGTGAAGGCGATCAGCCTGGTGTTCCTGATCCACATCGGCCTTGAACTCTACGATTGGCCGGCCTGGTTGGAGATCAACCTCTCCCGGTTGTCGCTGATCGTGGGTGCCGTGGCCATGACCTTCATCGCGCTTCGGGTCATCGACCTGGCGATGGCGGTCTGGCGCAAGCAACCCCGGCAGGGTGGCGATGTGGCCTTCAACGACCAGTTCGTGTTGCTGGTGGGCAAGTTGCTCAAGGCGGTGCTCATCCTCATCACGGTGCTGACCCTGCTGGGCAACCTGGGCGTGGACATCACGGCCATCCTGGGGTCGGTCTCGGTGCTGGGGTTGGCGTTCGGTCTGGCCGCGCAGGATTCGGTGGCCAACCTTTTCGGAGCCGTCGCGGTCTTCGTCGACAAGCCCTTCAAGGTGGGGGATCGCATCAAGGTGGGCTCCGACGTCGATGGTGTCGTGGAGACGATGGGGTTGCGTGCCACCCAGGTGCGGAATCTCGATGGCTTCCTGATCACGGTGCCCAACAAAGCGGTGGGCAACAACACGGTCGTCAATGTGACGGCGAGACCCTTCATCCGGACCATCCTGAACTACGGGTTGACCTACGACACACCGGCTTCCCGGGTCGACGCCGCCGCAGGGATCCTGCGATCCATCTTCACTTCCCACCCGCTCACGTGCGAATGCCTCGTCACCTTCAATCGGTTCGACAATTCGTCGCTCAACCTCGAGGTGGTTCACAAATGCCAAACCCAAGATTGGGCCATTTATGCGGCCGCGCTCCATGGGTTGAACCTCCAGGTGAAGGAGCGCTTCGATGCCGAGAAGCTGGAGTTCGCCTTCCCGACCCAGACCGTGTTCCTGAAGCAGGACTCGGTCGCCTCTGCGCCGAAGCCTGCCTGACCTTCGGTCAGGGGTTCAGCGTTCAGAGGTTCAGCGGTCGGATTTGGGCGCCGGTGCCGGTGCGGGACGCTTGCGGTATTTCTCGTAGAGCCGCGTGTGCCGGGACGACAGGTCCACCTCGCGGCCGCGGATCCACATCCGACGGACCTGGGCCTTGAGGTCGAGGATGTCGCCGTCGGCGAGGAACAACGTGGCCTCCTTGCCGGGCTCGATGGAGCCGATGCGGTCGGCGACCCCCAGCATCCTGGCCACGTTGAGGGTCAATCCCCGCACGGCCTCGTCGTAGGGCAGGCCGAAGGCCCGGGCCTGGGCCGCTGAGTAGGGGATGTTTCGGATGCTGCTGGCCCCGAACTGGTCGGTGCCCTCGGTGAACGCGACCAGCACTCCGGCCTTGGCGAGGCGGGCCGGTGCGGAGTAGTGCACGTCGTAGGGATCGGTGTCGCGGGCCGGTTGGGTGAACACGTGCTCGTAGGCCACCGGGATGCGGTGCTCGGCCAGATAGGACGCCTCGCGCCAGGCATCCCGTCCGCCGGCGATCACCGCCTTGAATCCGCGACGCACCGACCACTCGGCGGCGGAACGGATGGCGCGCGCCTCGTTCGCATGGATCCAGAGGGGGCGCTCCTTGCGGACCACCGGCAGCATTGCCTCCCAGGCCGGGACGATCCGGAACCCCTCATTGGCCACCTTCTTGGCCTCCGAGTAGGCGGCGGCCTCGGTGAAGAACGAGTCGATCTCCCTCAGTTTGCGGTCACGATCCCGGATCTGGTCCTCGAGAGAGGGCCCCGAATCCTTGCCGGGTGGGCGGGGTGTGGTGTCGAGGCCGAAGCCCGGCCACCGGACGTGGAGGCCGACGGACTTGTCGACGGCCAGATCCTCGATGGTCCAGCCGTCGAGTTGGATGAGTCCGCTGTACCCGGCGACGGTGCCCCCGGCCGGGATGACCTGGGCATGGGTGTAGCCATTGGCCCGGGCCACCGGGATCAGTTCGCTCTCCGGGTTCACGGCGATCCAGGCGCTCACGTCCGGCGTGTAATCGCCGACCTCGGTGGTGTCGCGGGTGGCGCGGATGGCGTCGATCTCCAGCAGACCCAGCACCGTGGTGGGGGCGATGAGGCCCGGGAAGACCCGCAGGCCGCCCAGTTCGACGACGGTGTCGGCCGGGTCCCGGAGTGCCTTTCCGACCTTCTCGATGCGACCGTCGCGGATCAGGACCGAGGCGTTGGTGAGCACCGGTCCCGAGGCCGTGAAGATCCAGCCGTCCTTGAGCAGCAACGTGGCGGCCCGGGCGTGCAGCACGCTGGCGGCCAATCCGAGGGAAAGAATGAGGGACTTCATGCGGGGAGAGGAGGATTCGGGGATCCGGAGGCCATGTCCGGGGAGCGGCATCCGTTTCAGACGGCGCCAAGGTAGATCCGTTGCGCGTTCCGGGTGAAGAACTTGGATCGCGCCGAGGATCCGTGGGCGGTGAAGTATTCGTCCACGATGCCGAAGACGGTCGCCAACGGGGCGAAACGTTCGCTGACCGGCCAATTGCTGCCGAAGACCATGCGGTCCTCGCCGAAGGCGTCGGCGATCGGATCGAGGATGAATCGATAGGCCGCGGCCTCGCCGGGCGCGGTGCCATCGCCTCGGCCGGTTCCCTCGACCAGGCCCGAGACCTTCATGATCAGGTTCGGATGACGGCGCGCTGCGCGCACCGCGGACACCCAGGCTTCGGGCAATGGACGGCGCACCGGCACGTTGCAGCAGTGGTCCACGATGATGCGCAGTCCTGGAAACGCCTCGGCGATCCGCACCGCCTCGGGGAATTGTTCGGCCCCGATGAGCAGGTCGATGGAGAGGTCGCGGTCTGCCAGGAGCGCGATGTCGCGTTTCCAGTCCGGCCGATCCAGGGGAAGTCCTCCGTTCCATCCTCCGGTCCGGATCCCCCGGAACCGCCGATGGGCCGAGAATCGCAGGAGTTGGTCGCGAAATCCCGGACGCCCGGGCTTCAGGTGTCCCACCAGGCCCAACAGGAATGGATCCTGTGCGGCCAGATCGAGAATCCACTGATTGTCCTCCTCCCAGGGGCTGGCTTCCACCACCACGGTGCCGGTGATCCCCAGCGGAGCGGCCAGCGCCTTGAAATCACGGGGAAGCACCCGCCGGTAGAGCACGGCGTCGTCCTTCGGCGGCCACGGAACGCCCTGTGGCCGGGACGGATCATAGAAGTGGGTGTGGGTGTCGATGATGCCCGCGGTTCCGGACGGATGCACGCAACCGGTCGGGAGACCTGCGGCGAGGGCGATCGCACCGGTCGCGGTGCGCAGGAAATCCCGTCGGGAAATCATTCATCGACGCTGCCCCAATGATCCGAGGCTGGGAACTCCATAAGTTCGGAAAACGCGGACCATCGAGGGCGGATGCATCCGGATGAAGGGATGAGGTGTCGGCCCCGAGGTGGGCGCGGTCGGAAGCCCCGTGCAGGTCGCAGGTGCGCCTCGAGCATCGGCGTTTCGTGGACTTGCTGGCGGTGGTCGGCTAGGATCGTCCGCTCATGGAACGCACGTTGATTCTCTGTAAGCCGGATTGCATGCAAAAGAACCTCGCCGGCGAGGTGATCGGTCGTCTTCAGAAGGCCGGTCTGCGGATTCAGGCGGCCAAGGTCCTTCGTCTCACCGACGCCCTGTTGGCCGAGCACTACTCGCACCTGACCGACAAGCCCTTCTTCCCCGAGATCGTCCAATTCATGAAGTCGGCTCCGGTGCTCGCCCTGATCATGACGGGAGACAACGCCGTGGCGACGGTCCGCGATCTGCTGGGACCGACCGACAGCCGCAAGGCGGCCAAGGGAACCATCCGCGGGGATCTCGGCGAGACCAACATGCACAACATCGCCCATGCCTCCGACTCGGTGGAGAACGCCGAGATCGAGGTGAAGCGCTTCTTCCGCGCCGACGAGATCCCCGCCTGAGGGGCCACGGATCCCCTCGTCTCCGGGCCGTGAATCGTTGCGGTCCGTGGCCGATTGACTCGTCGGGGGTCGACCCTAGGTTGCGCTCCTCGATGAACGGATCCGGATCGACATCGCCCCGCGACGCGGCCCCGACCACACCGGTCGACGGGGCCGCCGACTGCATCCGTCTGCGCGGGGTGCGGCAGAACAACCTCCAGGGGTTCGACCTCGATCTGCCGCTCGGTCGGTGGATCGTGATCACGGGGTTGAGCGGTTCGGGAAAGAGTTCGCTGGCCTTCGACACCCTCTACGCCGAGGGCCAGCGGCGGTACATCGAGACCTTCTCGCCCTACGCGCGTCAGTTCTTCGACCGCATGGACAAGCCGGCGGTCGACCGCATCGAGAACATCCCGCCGGCCGTCGCCATCGAACAGTGCAACTCCGTCCGATCCACCCGCAGCACGGTGGGGACGATGACGGAGATCTGCGACCACATGAAGGGCGTGTGGCCGCATCTGGCACGCCCGCACTGCCGTCAGTGCGGAAACCTCGTTCGGGCCGAACCTCCCGACGGCGTCTGGGACTCGGTGTTCCAACGCGTCCAGGCCGGTGAGGGGTCGGCCGAGGCCCTGGTGACCTTCCGGTTGCCCCTGTCCGAAAAGATGGGTTTGGCCGAGCAGTTCCAATTGATGACCCAGCAGGGCTTCCAACGGATGCTGATCGACGGTCGGGTGATGCGCCTCGAGGATTCCGTGGGATCGGTGAAGCCCGATGCGGGTTCGGTCGAGATCCTTGCGGATCGATTGCGCCTGGAGCCGGGCCACCGGAACCGGTTTCGCGAGGCCTGCGAGACGGCCTACCGCTTCGGCAGGGGGCGACTCACGGTCTGGGACCTTCGCGGGACCCGTGCGGAGTCCCCTCGGGCGTTCTCCCAGCGCCTGCACTGTGCGCCCTGCGACCTCGAGGTGCCCGAGGCCAGGCCCGCCCTGTTCTCCTTCAACCATCCGCTCGGAGCCTGCCCCGCCTGCAAGGGTTTCGGGCGAATCATCTCCATCGATCCGACGCTGGCGATCCCGGACACCTCCAAGTCGATCGAAGGGGGTGTGGTCAAACCCTGGCAGACAGGCATGGGAGTCGAATGCCAGCAGGACATGATGCGCAAGGCCCGGGGAGCGGGTGTTCCCACTCGGGTTCCGTTCCGTGAATTGTCCGAGACCCATCAGCGCTGGGTGATGGACGGCGAACCGGACTACGACCCGAAGGATCCCGAGAAGTCCTGGCCGAACAGGTGGTACGGGGTGGGTGGCTACTTCCGCTGGCTGGAGAGCAAGGCCTACAAGATGCACGTCCGGGTGCTGCTGTCGCGGTACCGCAGCTATCGGACCTGTGCCGAGTGCCAGGGACGTCGCCTGCGCCCCGAGGCCCTCATGTTCCGTTGGACCCCACCGGGACAGTCGCGGTCCCTCGATCTCGCCGATTTCTACGCCTTGCCGGTCCGGGAGGCGCTCACGCTGCTCGATTCGGCGGCTCGGGCGCTGAAGCCGCCTCCGCGGGATCCGGTGGGGCTGGTGCTGGGCGAGGTCCGGGCCCGGTTGGCCTACCTCGAGGCGGTGGGTCTGGGCTACCTGACCCTGGACCGGACGACCCGCACCCTCAGTGGTGGAGAGACGGCCCGGGTCCATCTGACGACCTGTCTGGGAACCCGGCTCGTCAACACCCTCTACGTGCTGGACGAGCCCAGCGTCGGACTGCATCCACGGGACAGTCTGCGGTTGATCCATGTCCTCGAGACGCTCCGGGATGCGGGCAACACCGTCGTGGTGGTGGAGCATGAGCCCGAGGTGATGTGCGCGGCCGACCAGATCGTGGACATCGGCCCGGGGCAGGGCGCCCAGGGGGGGCGGGTGGTCTTTCAGGGGACACCCCGCGCCCTGCGGTCGGCGGTGGGGTCGTTGACGGCCGACCACCTGTCCGGGCGGCGTACCGTTGGAGACCCCCGGTGCCGGCCGGTGCCATCGCCCCGGGTCGGGATCCCGCGAGGGGACCGCACTGCTGCTGCGCAGCCTGCTGTCCCGGTCGGCTCGACCCGGAGGGATTCGGTGCTGCGCGAGGCGGTGCCGCCCTCCCGGTATTCCGCGGGCTTCCCCGAGTTGGTGCTGCGTCACGCCTCCGCCCACTGCCTCCGCGATGTCACCGTGTCATTCCCTCTCGGTCGTCTGGTCGGCATCAGTGGCGTGAGCGGATCCGGGAAGACCACCTTGATCCGGGAGATCCTCCTGCCGCTGCTGGAGGCCCGCCTCCAATCCGGCGATGCCTCCGCCGCGCTGGAGGAGGAGGTGGACGGCGAATCCATCGGGGAAGCCCGAGCCGCCCTGCGGACGGCGGAGTTGGAGGGCGCCGAACACCTGGGATCGGTGGTGCTGGTGGATCAGTCCCTTCTGGGGCGGACACCTCGTTCCAACCCGGCCGTTTACATCGGGGCGTTCGACGACATCCGCGATTTCTATGCCGCCAGTCCCGAGGCGGTGGCGCAGGAACTTCCCGCCGGATGCTTCAGCTTCAACTCCAAGCGCGGCCAATGCGAGACCTGCCGGGGTGCTGGTTTCGAGAAGATCGAGATGCAGTTCCTGAGCGACGTCCTGATCCGCTGCGCCGCCTGTGGAGGCCGGCGCTACCAGGCCCGGGTGGCCGCCGTGAAGGTGTCGCCCCCGGAGGAGTCCGGCCTGAACCCCTTGTCGATCTCGGACCTCCTCGATGCGACCGTCGATGATGCCGTCCGGTTCCTCGGTGCCTTCCCGGATTCGAAGCCGGCCCGGAGGGCGCTGGGGAAACTCGCGCTCCTGGGCGAGGTGGGCCTGGGCTATCTGCGCCTGGGTCAGCCCCTCAACACCCTGTCGGGCGGCGAGAGCCAGCGGCTGAAGCTGGTGAGCCATCTTGCGACCACGGCGGCGGTCGCCAGCGCCACCGCCGGAGGTTCTTCGTCTCCGTCCTCGAGACGCCGAGCCGCTGCTGAAGCCGATCCGGAGGGGGGGGCCAAGCCGACCCTCTTCCTGCTGGATGAACCGACCACCGGCCTCCATCTCGAGGATGTCCGTATCCTTCTGATGGTGTTCCAGCGGCTGGTGGATCAGGGACATTCCGTGATCCTCATCGAGCACCACATGGAACTCCTCCGCTGCGTGGATTGGTTGATCGACCTGGGCCCGGAGTCCGGGGACGAGGGGGGGCGAATCGTGGCGGCCGGACCTCCGGACCATGTCGCCGCGGTGGCCGAGAGTCGCACCGCGCCGTTCCTGCGGAGCGGTCACACGCCCCGGATCGGGGAGGCGGCGAGCGTTGGCCGTGGTTCCCCACGCTGACCGTGTCGTCCCATCTCCATTCCCTGTTCCATCGCGGGATCGCTGGCGTCCTCTTCGCTGCCGTCGGGATGGTGTCCACGCTGTTTTCCCGGGCCGATGCGCTTCCGACGTCTTCCGCCACGACTCCGTCGGCGCCGGTGGGTCCGATCTCCCATCCCTGGAAAACCTTTCCTCGGAAGGCCGCGGGCTTCACGAGGCTGGATGCGCGGGTGTCGGGGCTGGATTTCACCAACCGCCTTCGAGGATGACGCCTTCCTGACCAATGCCGGGGCCCACAATGGATCGGGAGTGGCCATCGGGGGGGGCGATGGGGGACGGTCAGCCGATTCGATGGTCTGTCGGCCGATCGTCGCTACGAGGTCGAAGAATCGGCGGGCCCCGGTGTTCCTGCGGAGCCCCCCCGGTCGCCACGCCGGTCCACTTCACGGAGTGGCAGGGGTGGGCCTCTGAGTTGCATTCCGAGGCGTTGTTCGACGATTTCAGCCGACAGAACGGATTGCCTTATCCCCTGAGCCGGAGCGGACCGGTGATCGGTGCCCATGATTCCAACGGCGACGGATGGGAAGACCTGCTGGTCGGGGCGGTGCGGGGCGGTCGTCTCAGCGTGTTCGCCAATCAGGAGCGAAGATCGCCGCTCCGCCCGGAGCGTCCTGGCGGGGTCCGTTGGCCCGGCGGACGGCAGCAGACCGTTCCGCTTCGGTCGTCCGAAATGTGATGATGGTGAAGGCCCCTGATCCGGCGGGGGTGGGATTCCCCGGGATCGGGATCGGAAATCGACTTCCTTCAGCCCCGGTTTCGGGCGACCTTCGCCCCGATGGATTCGAAAAAGCTGGCTCTCGCCTGCCGGGCGTTGGCCGACAACAAGAAGGCGGAAAACCTCGTGGTGCTGGATGTGCGCAAGCTCTCCACCGTGACCGATTTCTTCGTGATCGCCACCGGCACCAGCGAGCCGCATCTGCGCGCCATCGAGACCGAACTGCTCGACGGACTCCGCAAGGACCACGACCTGAAGCCGGTGCACACCGAGGGATCGGCGCAGTCGAATTGGATCGTGGCCGATTTCTTCGACGTGATCGTGCACATCATGAAGCCCGAGGTGCGGGCCCACTACGACATCGAGGGCCTCTGGGCCGATGCGCCGCGGGTCAAGCCTCCGGCGGCGCGGAAGAAGCCCGTCCCGAAGGAGTGATCCATCGGCCCGTGCGGGCCTTGCCCCATGAACCTCGTCGACCCCTCGATCCATGCCTGGAAACCGATGGCGGTCCGGTCCGGGGTGTGTCTCGTGCTCGGATCCCTGGGGTGGGCGGTGGCCGGTCGCTGGCCGACGGTCTCCACGGCGATATTCATGTTCGCCTTCCTCGCCGGCGGGTGGGACCTCGCCCGCGAGGTGTGGTTCGACCTCCGACTGCTGCGCTTCGACACCCACTTCCTGATGTTCCTGGTGGTGCCCGGTTCGGTGGCCGTCGGCGCCCTGGGAGAGGCTGCGCTCCTGCTGTTCCTGTTCTCGGCGTCGTCGACGATGGAGAGCTTCGCCGCCGGCCGGACCCGACGCGAGATCGACGCGTTGCTGAAGCGCGCTCCCAAGACGGCCCGATTGCTCGTGGGGGAGGTCGAGAGCGTGGTGGCCGTCGAGACCCTCAAGCCGGGCGACGTGATCCGCGTCACGGCCGGCGAACTCGCGCCCGTCGATCTGGGGGTCCTGAGGGGCGAGAGCGCCTGCGACGAATCCTCGCTGACCGGCGAGTCCGATCCCGTCCCCAAGGCCCCCGGTGATGCGGTGATGGGCGGCACGCTGAACCTCTGGGGAGTCCTCGAGGGCCGCGTCCTGCGCCCGGTCGGCGACAGTGCGCTGCATCGGATCCTGAGGCTCATCCTCGAGGCCCGGCACCTGAAGGCCCCCTCGCAGCGTCTCACCGATCGTTTCGGCACGACCTACACCGTCCTGGTCCTCCTGGCCTGCCTGGTCACCTTCCTTTACCACTGGCGCTGGGCGGGACGACCACCGTTCTTCGAAGAAGGCGGGCAATTCAGCGCCTTCTACCGGACGATGACCCTCCTGGTCGTGTTGTCGCCGTGCGCGCTCGTGCTGTCGGTCCCGTCGGCCATCCTCTCGGCCATCGCCTCCGGGGCACGACGGGGCGTGCTGTTCCGGGGCGGGGCGGCCATCGAGAACCTCGCGGGAGTGCGGGTCGTGGCCTTCGACAAGACCGGGACGCTGACCGAGGGACGATTGGGCGTGGAGCGGGTGGAGGTGCTGCTCGGCACCGAGGCCGAGGCGATCGCTGCGGCCTCGGCGTTGGCCCATGTCTCCAATCATCCGGTGTCGCGGTCCATCGCACGGTGGGCCGATGGCCAAGGCGTTCCGATCGATCCCGTCGATGCCACCGAGACCGTCGCCGGAAAGGGACTCTCGGGGCGGTGGCGGGGCCGTTCGATGGTCCTGGGCAACCGGGAATTCCTGTCGCACCTGCCCGGGGTCCGGCAGGGGGAGTTGCCTCCGCCGGTCGAGAAGGCTTCCGAGACCTGGATCGCGGGCGAGGGGCTCCTGGCCCGGCTCGTCCTCAAGGACGCCCTGCGCTCCAATTCCAAGGTCGTGGTGGGCCTTCTCCGCGAGGCGGGTCTCCACACGGTGATGCTGACCGGCGATCGCATCGCACCGGCCCAGGAGATGGGGACGGCCTCGGGCGTCGACGAGGTCCGCGCGGCGCTCAAGCCCGAGGACAAGGTCGCGGCGATCCGTGAGTTCCAACGACAGGGCAAGGGCGTCGCGATGATCGGTGACGGGGTCAACGATGCCCCGTGCCTGGTGGCGGCCGATGTCGGCATCGCCATGGGGGCGAGGGGATCCGATGCCGCCATCGAGCAGGCGGAGGTCGTCCTGTCCAACGACCGGCTCGAGAATTTCCTGTTCGCCCGCGAGTTGAGCGTCCGTTCCCGCCGCATCATCCGCCAGAACATCGCCCTGTCCCTGGGGACCATCCTGTTCATGGCCGGGGTCTCTCTCGTCGCCTCACGCCTGCCGCTTTCCGTGGGTGTGGCGGTCCACGAGGGCAGCACGGTGCTGGTCGTGCTCAACAGCCTCCGTCTCCTCCGCACGCGTCGGTGAGGGGTGGACCGGCGATCCACCCTCGGCGATGGGGCCCCGGAAGAGGATGGAATGACCCCTCGAGTGTAAATGTGCGGGACCCCTTTTGGAAAGGGGGCTTGCCAAGGGGTGGGCATTCCCGATCTTGGGTGCATGAAGCAACGCTGGATCCTTTCCGCCGTCCTGGGGCTCGCTGCAACGTGGATGGCCCAGGGGGCCAAGCTGGGTGATCCGGCCAAGCCGCTGAGCCTGGTCAAGACCGTGAAGGGTTCGCCCGTGGACCTGGCCGCGGGGAAGGGCAAACAGGTCTACGTGGTGGAGTTCTGGGCCACCTGGTGCGGTCCGTGTCGGACGTCGATCCCTCACCTGACCGGACTGCAGAAGCGCTTCAAGGATCAGGGCGTGACCTTCGTGGGCATCTCCGACGAGACCGAGGACGAGGTGCGGCCGTTCGTCGACAAGATGGGCGCCAAGATGGATTACGCCGTGGCCCTCGACGACGACCGCAAGACCTCCAAGGATTACATGCAGGCCTTCCAGCAGAATGGCATCCCGACGGCCTTCGTGGTGGATCAGGAGGGGCGCGTCGCCTGGGTCGGGCATCCGATGGGCGGACTCGACAAGGCGCTGGAGCAGATCGTCGCCAAGACCTACGACCTGGCCGCCGCCCAGAAGGAGTTCGACGGCCGGGCCGCCGCGCAGGCCCGCATGCAGGAGCTGAACGTGGCCTTCGGAAAGTACATGGAGGCCGCCTCCAAGCCCGACGCGCAGGGATTGAAGCCGCTGGGCGATGCCGTGGTGACCCTGGCCGGCAAGGATCCGCAGATCCTCAACGCGATCGCTTGGAACGTGCTCACGGTTCCCGTCATCAAGACCCGCGATCTCGCCTTCGCTCTCAAGGTCGCCGAGGCCGCGGTGGAGGCCTCGGGTGGCAAGGAGGCCGCCATCCTGGACACCTACGCCCGCGCCCTGTTCGACAACGGCAAGAAGGCCGAGGCCGTGGTCCAACAAAAGAAGGCCATCGAGGCCGCGCCGGAGGCCATGAGGTCCGATTTGAAGGCCACGTTGGAGAAGTACGCTGGCAAGTGATCCGGGCAGGTGCTGTTCCGGCCGTCCCGGGCTGGAATCGTCGGGATGAATCCGGGGCAGCGGTCCGTTTCGTGGCCTCTCGACAAACGGGGCCTGCCCGGCGGCCTGCCGGAGAAATCGAGGTCCGGCAGGGAGGAATCTCCTCGGCCGGGATCCGAGCCTCGGCGAACCCCACCGCCGTTCATTTCAGGGTCGCCAAGTACTCGATCAGATCCCTCAGTTCCCGGGCCGTCAGCGCCTGGGCCAGTCCCTCGGGCATGGCGCTCGGGCCCCGATCGCGACGGGTGATGTCGCCGGTCGGGATCTTCCGGAGGGCCACGGTCCCCTCGTCGGTGGGCGCTTCGACGGAGAGGACGCCGTCGGCCTCGGCTTTCACCGTGCCCCCGATCTGTGTCCCGTCCTTCAGGGTCAGGGCGACGGTCTCGAACTGGGGGGCGAACCTCTGGTTGGGCCAGACGATGCTTTCCAGGAGATACTCGCGGGATTGCTTGCGACCGATGCCGTCGAGTTTCGGGCCCACGGTGCCTCCGTCTCCGGCGACCTGATGGCAGCGGAGGCATTGCACGGTGGGGTGTTCCCGGAACAACTGTCGGCCCCGCACGGCATCGCCGCCGACCAGACTGTCACGGTAGGGTGCCAGGAGGTCCGTCGATCCGGGAACGGCCGTCCGGGCGGGCAGGGCGTTGGAAAGGGAGGTCCGGGCGACGGCCTCACGCAGGTCGAGTTCCAGTTCCGGAGGCAATGCCCCGGATCTCCACCGTTCGATCGTCTGCCGCAGCACGGGCAGCGCGGAGTCCTGTCCCGCCGATCCGAGCACGGCCAGGGCCACCTGAGCGGTCTTGAGGGAATCCCCCCCGCTCGCCCGCTGGACGAGGTTCGACAGCAGGACCGCCGTTTCGGATCCCGCCGGGAGTCGATCGAGGTAGGGCAGGGCGGCCGACTGCAGTCGGGGATCCTCGAGCGCGAAGCGGAGGGCCTCTTCGGTCTGGCCGGCCCGCAGCTCGGCCAGCGCCTCCACGATCGAGCGGCGGATGCTCAATGGCGTCGATTCCCGGGTCAGCAGATCGAAGAGCGGTGTGCTGGCCTCCCGTGTGCGCAGCTTCAGGGCCGTGGCCACCACCGCCCGCTGGACCTCCGCCGAGGCGGGGGCTCCACCGAGGCGCAGTCCGTGTTCGTCGGGGGTCTGCGGGTTCACGATCTCTCCGGCCACTTTCAGGAAGGCCCGTTTGGCCGGCTCGGCATTGCGCTTGAAGGCCAGCGCCTCGGAGAAGGCGATGGAACGCCCCAGGTCGGCCGGTAGCCGTGGCAGGGGCATCGGCGCGGTGCCGCGGCCGCTGGTGGCCTCCAGAGCCGCCGCCAGCAGGGGATTCGAGGGGGGCGGGGGCGTCTTCTGCGGAACGGGTTGGATCGGCGACAGTTTCTCGTCGGTGCGGGGCGATGCCGTACCGGGACCGGCCTCGGTCTGCAGCCTCAATTCGAACGGGGCCGCTCCGCCGAAGGCCGGCCGCCACAGCCCCACCACCGGGTCCAATGGCGGGGGCTGTGCCCAAGCCGCCAAGGCGTCCAGGGCGGCGATCCGGGCGAAGTCCGGGACATCCCGTCGCTTGGCCAACTGGGCCAATTGCTGGGCGTGCTGCGGGGCACCCAGTCGCTGGCAGGCCTGGATCACCCGCGTCAGCAGGTTCGTGGGGCAGTCCACCCGGGTGATGAACTGGGCCAGGGCCGGCAGGCCTTCGACGCAAGGCACATCATGGATGGCCCGGGCGGCCGCCGTGACCACCGCCGGGTGGGGATCGGACAGGAATCGTACGAGGTCCTCGGTCGGTTCCCCGGAGAAGTCCGGCTCGTCCTTGCGGATCCAGCGGATCGCGCCGACGGCCAGCTCACGGATGCGCGGGTCGGGGTCGGATCCCGCTTCGCTCAGCCAGGATCGGCCCCCGCCGAGGTCGGCCCGCTCGTTGCGCAGGCACCGTTCGGCCATGGACCTCAGGAACGGATCGGATCCTCCGTCGGCCAGCACGGCTTGTCGGAACGCCTTCCATGGGAACGCGAGGCTGAAGGGCAGCACAGAGGCCCCGGCGCGGTCCGGTCGGACGGGAGCCGGCGATTCCGGCTCGAACCGATCCCGGGTCCGGTGCGATCGCAGGACGCGAAGGCCGTCGATGGCCGTGGCGCGCCGGCCGACCTCCGGCGAATCGAGCAGGACCAACAGAGCCGGGTGGGCTGCGACGATGCCATTCTCGGAAAGGACCTGGGCCGCGCATCGGGCCAGCACCTCATCGGGGCCTTGGATGAGCGGCACGAGCGCTTGCAGTGCCCGAGTCGTCACCGCGCCGGTGTCCTTCCGGCCGATCTGCCCGAGTGCCCAGACCGCATGGCGGCGGGCCAATGGCGAGGCGTCGGTCCGGGCGATCCGGACGAGGTGGTCGCGCACGGAGGCCGAAGCCCATCGGCGGGCGAGTTCCCATTGGGCCTCGAGGCGGATCCGGCGATCGGCATGGGCGAGCAGGGCGATCAGCGCGTCGTCGGCCTTGGAAGCGAATCCCTCCGCCAGCAGCCGACGGACCTGATCGATCATGGACTTCTCCGGGTCCGACGGAGGCTGGACCGGCGTGACCCGATAGATGCGGCCCCGCGGGGTCTGTCCCCAGCCGCTGACCCAATCCAGCACATAGGCCGCGCCGTCCGGGCCGAAGTCCACATCCGTCGGCCAGCAGTTCCACACGAACTTCTCTTTCCGGTCCACGGTGAAGCTCGCTCCCGAGGGCTTCACGGTGTAGGCCCAAACGCCGCCCGGGAAATCGGCGTGAAGGAAGGTGCCGCGCAGGCGATCGCCGAATCCGGTGCCCGGGTAGAAGGCCAGTCCGCTGGGTCCCTGGCTGACCGTGCCGGCGGGGGGCAGCGTGCCGTCGCGCCCGCCCTTCCAGAGTTCTTCCTTCACCCATTGCCCGAAGCCCTCCATGTGCTGGTAACTGGTGCGCCAACCATAATCGCCGCCCTCCACGAGGTGCAGGACCCGGCAGGGGTCGGCTCCGGCGGTGTCGTTGTCGACCGTCCACAGGTTGCCCTCGTCGTCGAAGGCCAGTTCCTGCGGGTTGCGCAGGCCCATGCAAAAGACCTCGAGGGCGCTTCCGTCGGGTTCGCAGCGAAGCACCCCGCCGCAATCCGGCAGGTGGATGCGCCGGCCTTCCCGGGTGGTCATGCTCGCTCCGCGATCCCCGAAGCTGACGTAGATGCGTCCGTCGGGTCCCTGGATCAGCCCATGCAGGTCGTGTCCCGAGACCCCGATGTGGACCCCGAATCCGGAGGCCAGCGGTTTGAATCCCGAGGCTTCGATCGGCGCCGGTGTCAGGCCATCGTCGGGGTGCGGGAACCGCCACAGGCTCGGCATGTTCGCGAAGTAGAGCCCTTCCCGGGAGGCCAGCACGCCGGCGGCCGTCCCGTCCACCGCATCGCGGAAGCCCTGGGCGAGGATTTCGGAAAGGTCGGCCCGGCCGTCGCCGTCGTGGTCGCTCACCCGTCGCAGCACCTCGCTCTCGCGGGTCAGGAATGCGAGGTTGGTGGCGAACGCGTTGGTGAGGAATGCGCCGCGGTCGGCCACGCTCCGGAACGCCATGTCGGCCAGGAGCCAATTCGTCTTCTGGGTGATGTCGAAGACGCTGATGGCCCAACGGTCCGATTCGGCGAGGTACACCCGGCCCCGCCCGTCGAAGGCGAAGGCCACGCTGTTGCTGAGTTGGGGCTCGGCGGCCCAGACGTCGAGCTTCAGTCCGGCGCCCAACTGGAATCGCCGGGTCCCCTCGGACGCCTCGGACCAGGCGGGGTGGTCACCCCCATGCTGCGCGATGAGGGGGCCTGAAAGGACCATCAACCAGAGACTCAGGAACCTTCGCATGGTGTTTGTTCGAGCCCGGGTTCGGGAGGTGGGGCACTGGGATCGAGGCTGAAAAAATGACAAGCGTTGAAAAAAAGGTGAAAATAATTGTAACAGGTCGTTACAAAACATCTTCACTTCTCCAAGGGACTCCGACTTAATGTCTTGGCCGAGCCGACGGCTGGCACTGTCTATTATATCGAAGCACCCGTAGTTGAACAACATGGAAACCTCCCTGACCACCCTCGTGGTGAAGCCGGGCGAAGCCGATCGATTGATCGCCGGCCACCCCTGGGTCTACTCCAGCTCCATCCAGCGCAGTTCACAACCGCCCGCCGACGGTGAATTGGTGCAGTTGAAGGATCATCGCCATCGGTTCCTCGGAGTCGGATTCTTCAATTCCCGATCGAAGATCCAGGTCCGCATGCTGGCCAACGAGCGGGTGGAGGTGACCCCCGAGTTCTTCGCCGAGAGGATCCGGACCGCATTGGCCGTCCGCAGACGCCACATGCCGCATGCGACCTCCTTCCGGGTGGTGAGCGCCGAGGCCGATCTCCTCTCCGGATTGATCATCGACAAGTACGAGGACGTGGTCGTCCTCCAGATCAGCTCGCTGGGCATGGAGCAGCACAAGGCCGACATCGTGAAGGCCATCCAGCAGGTGCTCCGACCACGTTCGGTCTACGAGCGCAACGAGACCCATTCCCGTCAGTACGAGGGATTGCCTCCCGTGTCGGGACTCCTCGCCGGGGAACCGGTGGAAACGGTGGATGTGACGCTGAACGGGTTGAAGTTCACCGCCGACCTGCGTGCGGGTCACAAGACCGGACTCTACCTCGATCAGCAGGTGAACCATGCGCTGGTGGGTGCCATCGCCAAGGATGCGGTCGTCCTCGACTGCTTCACGTTCCTCGGTGGATTCGCGCTGCACTGCGCCCGTGGAGGCGCCCGCGAGGTCATCGCCCTCGACCAGAGCGAGGACGCCATCCAGGCGGCCCGCGGGCACGCCCAGCGCAACGGGCTCTCGTCCAACACCCAGTTCGAGGTGTGCAACGTCTTCGACTGGCTGAAGGCCAGGACCACCACCGGTCCGAATGAGCGGTTGGTGCCCCAGTTCGACCTGATCATCCTCGATCCCCCGAGCTTCACGCGGAACCGGGCCTCGGTGCCCGACGCTCTTCGCGGCTACAAGGAGATCCACGTGCGTGCGCTCAAGCTCCTGAAGCCGGGCGGCACGTTGGCCACCTTCTGCTGTTCCCACCACGTCGACGCCCGCCTCTTCGAGGACGTCGCCCTCAGCGCGGCCTACGATCAGCGCAAGCTCCTGCGTCGGGTTGCGACCTATTCGCAGGCGCCGGATCATCCCATCCTGCCGAGCATCCCCGAGACGGAGTACCTGAAGGGCGCGGCCTACGAGCTGGTGCGCTGAGGCGGGCGGGGCCGAAGGGTTGCGTTTCGGTGCGGGCGTCGCAGGTTCCACCCATGAAGTGGATCCATGTGCTGGCGCCGTGCGCGTTCCTGCTGTGTCTCGGGCTGGGTTGTTCGGCGGTTCCCCGGGTGACCGACAGCGCCGCGGCCCTGCGCACGGTGAGGGCCGAGATGGAGCGACGCCCGACCGTTTCCCCCGGATCCCCTGCCGAACGCGATGGGTTGGAGCGTCTCAAGACGTTCCTGTCGCGCATCGATGCCGAGTCGGTGAAATCCCGGACGCTCACGGTCTACGCGCCCGACGCCTACCTCAACGACACGCTGGTGATCCGGCGCGGTGCCACGAACATCCAGGCCTATTTCCAGACCACCGTCGAGGCGGCCGAGAGCATCACCGCGGAGATCGAGGACGTGAGCCGTTCCGCCGACGGTTGCTACTACGTCCGGTGGACCATGGACGTCCGGATGAAGAAGGTGGCCTCGGGCGAGACGATCCGGACGCCGGGCGTGACCCTGATCCGCTTGGATGACCAGGGCCGGGTGCTGATCCACCACGACTATTGGGACAGCGCCGCCGGCCTGTGGGACCACGTCCCCGGGATCGGTCGTGGCATCCGGTGGATCAAGCGGCGCCTCGAACCCTGACCCGACGCTCCCGTATCCATCCTTCTTCCGGGTCGATCACGGGCTCCGTCCTCATCCCCGCATCCGGGCTTCTGCGGGTCGACGGTGTCGTCGATGGGATCTCCGGTCTGTGCCCGCACCAGATGCGCTCCGACCGGCCCGGGGGTGGGCCCCTTCAGGTGGGGGGCTTTGGGGGTTGCATCGCCGCCTCGGGCTGGAAGATTCGCGGTCATGGAACGTCGATGGTCGGTCTGGGGACTGCTGCTGGGACTGGTCGTGTGGGGAGGCTGGAGCCAGAGGCAAGCGCAGCGACTTGGCCGCGAGTTGGAGGCGCTTCGATCGGCCGTATCGGTGCCTGCACCGGAGGCCTCGGAGGAGCCCGCCGCGCCGGCCATCGATCCCGGCATCGATCGTGTGGCTGCCGAACTGTCCGCACTGCGGGGCGAGGTGGTGGCGTTGCGCAATCGGCTCGAAGAGCGTCTGCACCCGGAGGAACGGCGGCCGGTTCCGGTTGGAGGCGGGGCCGGGGCGGAGCGCGGTGAGGTGGGGGCGGTCGGCAAATCCGTTCCCGGTTACATCCGCAGCGGTTGGGTGGATCGATCCGGGATTCCCGATGCCGTCCTGGAGGGCTTCCGCCGCCAGTTGGGCGAGGTGGTCATCGAAGGGGCCCACATGAAGCAGTCCGGTGGAAGGCTTTTCTACTCGATGGAATCGAAGACCGCCGAGGGGCGGCACATGGAGTTGTCGCTCGACCAGACGGGCCAAGTGGTGCGAAGCCGGGTGGAGATGGACCTCGCGGCCCTTCCTGAGGCGCTCCAGGGGACGGTGCAGCAGAGCCTCGGCGACATCCCGGCTCCCCGGGTGGCCCTGGTGTTCGAGGACGGCAAGACCGTGTACCGGGTGCAGGCCAAGGCACCCGACCATGCCGTGGAGATGGTGCTCAGCCCCGAGGGGCAGGTCCTTCGGTCGGAGACGATGTTCCGACAGAAGAAGCCGTGAGCTCCCGACCCCGCGGGTCGGACTCAATCCCGCACCGCCGCTACGACCATCTCCAGCACGCGTCGCAGGCCGTCATCACCCCCAAGGCTCCCTTCGTGGAACGGGGTCCTCGGCAATGGTTTCCAGCCATCGCGGGACGTGTCGACGTCCTTGGGTTGCGGGACGTCGGTCAGGGTCGGATCGTATTGGCCGTTGTTGCCCCCCATCTTGTAGATCACGAGGTCCATCGACGGCACGATGATCAGACCGAAGCCGCCCGCGCCGGACTTCCAGAACGCATCCCGTGGCGCCCCGGCCACGTGTCCGTCGGCATTGTGCTCGAACTGGAGGCTGAACGGGGTGTGCGGATTGAACGGTGACGATTGGGCGCATCGGGCGATGTAGTCGGCCGGGATCAGTTGCTTGCCTGCCCAGCGGCCGCCATGGGCGAGGCAATAGCCGAAGCGCAGGGCATCCGTGGCGTGGACCGCGATGCTTCCCGCGCCGTTCGCGTGGGGCATGCGGAACCCGCCCCGGTTCAGGCAATAGCCCCAAGGCCCCCAGCCCATCGGCTTGGCGAGTCGCTCGTCGATGTACCGGTCGAGTTCCATGCCGGTGACCCGTCGCAACACCATGCTGGCGATGTGCGGTGCCGGGGATGAATACGAATACCCCGCCCCCGCGTTGGTCCACATCGGCACCCTCAGCGACGACGCGTCGAGATCGAGGATGTTCTGGCCGGGGACGGCCTTCAGCGGGAGGACACGCCCTTCGGCGACCGCCGTGGGCCCTCCTCCTTCACCCCAGTAACCGGCCGACATGCACAGCAGATGCCCGAGCGTGATGTCGGATCGGCGCGGATCGTCGAGCGGCAGCGCTTCGGGAAGGAACCGTTCGGTGAAGACCCGGGTGTCCAGCCCATCGGGGATCCGATCGCGGAACTCCTGCAACATGATGCCGCAGGCGATGCTCGTGTAGGCCTTGCCGGTCGAGGCCATGTCGGGGTTCACGTTGCGTCCCGCGCGTCCGAAATAGCGTTCGTGGACCAGGTAGCCCTTGCGCACCACCAGCAGTCCGCCGTTCTGCGTGCAACGCCGCGTGAAGTCGTCGGCGCGCGTCAGCGCGGCCGCGTCCAAGCCGGCCTTCTTCCGTATCGCGGTGGGCCCGGTGAGGGTCCGCCACCCGCCTTGGCTGTCCGGCGGCGGAAAGTATTCGGCCGCACGGACCACCCAGAAACCAAGCAGGGTACCGAGCAGGGGCAGGACGGAGAAACGCATAGGAGTCCGCGATGGTTAGACGGACCCCGTGCGCTCGGCAACGTCGCCGGAGGGATCGCCGGGTGCGGTCGTCCTGGAGGCGGCTGATCCAGAGGTGCCGATGACGGACCCCGGGGTCGCGATGATGCTCAGGCTCGAGGGACGTGTGCCTTGGTCCGAGACGATGTTCCGCGAGCAGCGGTCTTGAGCCCCCCTTTCCGACGGGTCGTCTTCGCCCGAGGGGAGCGTCGTGTCGCGGTGGCCCGGTCCGGCCGCGCTCCGGGTGCGGGCAGGAACGCCGCCCACCGGTCGAACATCCGGGGATCGAGGGCATCCGGGTAGCCCAGCCACCGCAGTCGTCCCTGCGAATGCAGCAGCGACAGGCCGTGCACCCAGGACCAGATCGACACCGCCACATCGATGCTGGAGCGGTCGGGGTATCTTCCCATCGCCTGAAGGTCGCGGACGCACCCGTGGAGTTCCTCGAACGACTCGGCGGCGGATCCCGGCATGGAGTCGTCGCCCGGGGTGTTGTGGGCAGGGTCGCCGAACATCAACCGATAATGGTGGGGGCGGCGGCGGGCGAAATCGAGGTACGCGTACGACAGCGCGTGGATCGCCCGCTCGGGATCCGCCGCCGCCGAGCGGGCCCGACGGAGGGTGGCGAGGAACTCGTCGAAGCCCTCGTCCCGGATGGCCGCGAGCAGCGACTCGCGGTTGGGGAAGTGGTGGTAGGGCGCCTGATGCGAGACCCCCAGCCGACGCGCAAGGTCGCGGATCGAGAAGTCGAGGTCTCCCCGCGCGACGAGGGCCACGCCCTCGCGAAGGCAGGCCGCCCGGAGGTCGCCGTGATGGTACTCACGGCCGCGTTTTCCGGATGTTGACACTGTCAACAAATGACTTGACCGAGGGATCGTGTCAACTAGACACTGTCAATATATGACACCGACCACGAACTCTCCCGAGCCTCGTTCCCGCGCGCTGCTCCGATACGCGGGGTTCGCCGGTATCGGTGCGGTTGTCACGCTGCTCCTCCTGGGTGTCGACCCGCGCCGCCTCGCCGGGGAACCGCTGTGGCTGAAGCCACTGAAGTTCTTCGTGTCGTCGGGCATCGCGGCCCTGACGGTGGAATGGATCGTCACACGGGCCGGCGGGGCGATCGGGCGGATCAACGCCTGCCGCTCGGTGATCGCCTGGGGGTTCGCCTTCGAGATGGCCGTCATCTGCGTGCAGGCGGCGCGGGGCGTCCGCAGTCATTTCAACCTCTCGACCCCGATCGACACCGCCTTGTTCGCGTCGATGGGCCTGGTGATCACCGTGGTGGTGCTGGCCGCCGCCGTGGCGGTGTTCCTCGCCACCGATCGCCGGTCCCGGTGGTCGCCGGTGGAAAGGGTGGCGGCCCGCTGGGGCATGGCGGTATTCGTCGCCGCGGCCTTCCTCGGCAACCTCATGGCGCGGCCCACGCGGGAACAATCGCTCGCGGCATCCGCAAGCGGGAGGCCGGCATTGGTCGGGTCCCACTTCGTCGGTTCCGTCGAGGGCATGACCCGAACGATGCCCGTCACGGGTTGGAGTCTCGAATCGGGCGATCTGCGGGTCCCGCATTTCCTGGGGATGCATGCCATCCAGATCCTCATGCTGATGGCCTTCCTGATGCGTCGCCTGGGGGTTCCGATGGGCGCCGAGTCCACGCGGCGGCGCATGGCCCTGCTCGGAGGCCTGTGGGGGGTGGTCTGGGGGGCCGCCCTGGGCCAGGCATTGACGGGCCGGAGCGTCGTCGATCCAGGGGGGGGCGGTTGGCTGCTGTGGGGATCGGCAGGAGGCGTGCTTGTCTGCATCGGGTCCATGCTCCCGCTGGGCGTGCAACGGAAGGAGGTGGGCGTGTGAACGCGATCCCCCTGATCTTCGACGCCGCCAACCTGTTCGTGCTGCCCTTCTGGTTCCTGATGGTGTTCGTCCCGCACGCGGGTTGGACCCGTCGCCTGATGGCCTCGTCGGGGATCGGGCCGGTGCACCTGTTCGCGCTGCTGTATGTCCTCGCGGTGGTTCCGGCGTTGATCGCCGATCCCGCCGCCGTGTCGGTGCTGCTGCGGCCATCGCTCGACGGGGTCCGCGGCCTGCTGGGTTCCCCGGGTGGGGCGGCGGCCGGATGGATCCACTACCTGTGCTTCGACCTGTTCGTCGGGATCTCGATCTGGCGAGCGGCCCACCGCCGCGGTCAGCGCTTCCTCTGGGTCGGTCCGCTGCTGCTGTTGGTGCTCATGGTGGGCCCCTTGGGTTGGCTGTGCTACGAGGCGATCTCCCGCGCCACCGGAGCCCACACCCGGGACGCATAGAATCCCGGGAAGCCGCCCGCACCGATCCGCGGCAGCCGCGGATATGCCATTGCGGGCAGGGGGGTGTCGTTTCCGGGGAGGTTGCTGGATCCTGAGGCGGTGGAGGCGGACCTTTGAGGGACGTACAAAGTACCAGCGAAGTGGCAGCAGGAAATCCAAAGCCGCATCTCCACACGGAGGGAACCCCTCAAAAACCCCAATAAAAGCCGTGGTACACCGGGCAGGACTTGAACCTGCAACCTTCTGATCCGAAGTCAGAAGCTCTATCCAATTGAGCTACCGGTGCACGGTTGGGCGGGACAGGGAAAGAGTGCCGAGGGGGCGCTTCCGTTGCAATACCGGCCCGGCGGATTTTGAAGACGTTCGACGGTTCCCCGGCAAGATTCAGGCCGCATCCGGATCAGGATTCGGGATCTCGGAAGAACCCCGCTTGAGGCCGATGTTCTGCTCGTAGACCCCGATCTTGAGGGTGGGCGATCCCGTTTTTGCCCGTTGGGACTTTCCGAGGATGGCCAAACGGAGCGTGGCCTGCTCGGACCAGGGGCTTTCGGGATAGCGGGATCGGATCTCCTCGAGCGCCTCCCGGGCCGCCTCGCCACCCTCGGGCGATCGGAGTTCCAGGTCGGCGATGCGATTGAGCCAGCCCACCACGCGCTTCGGGGGTTGCCCCGGTTGGTCGATCAGCAGCCGGATCTGGTCGATGGCCAGGGGAATCCGCTGGAACCCGTCGGCATAGACGGTCGCCAGTTTCTCGCGGGCCTCCCAGTCGTTCGGGTGCTCCTCGAGATGCTTCACCCACTCCTGCGCACGCGTCGTCCAGTTTTCCGGGAGCAGGGCGCTGGCCCCCAGATCCTCGGTGAGCCCGAGGGAGGTTTCGTGATGCACGACCACGAGCTTCTTGCGCTCCCGGGGCGGAGCCTCCGAAGCCCCCGGCAGATGCGCGAGGTGTTGCCGCGCGGTCTGGGCGGCTTCGCTGTCGGGGTTGTCCTCGAGGATGCGCTCGAGGACTTCGCGGCCGGCGGGCACGTCCTCGAGCCGGTGCAGGAGGAGATCCGCCAGGCGGAACTGCGCGGTCAGGCGTTCGGCCCGAGTCCGATCGGGCGTGGCGATGGCCTCGCGCAGGAGGGCCTCGGCCGCCCGCAAATCCTTGAGGTCGTCGGCCTGGATCTCGGCCTTGAGGAGCAGGCCTTCGAGATTGCCGGGGAACTTGAGCATCTCGGTGTCGATCTCGACCAGGGCCTCGGAAAAACGGCCCTGGCTGCGTTTGGCCAACGCCCGGAAATAGAAGGGCTTGGCCTCGACCTGCTGATCGCCGCCGGTCATCGCACCGGTCAGGCCGCTCAGGGCCCCCTCGACCAGGGTCGGGAGCCAGACGAAGGCCATGATCACACCGCTGGGGATCACCAACATCATGAGAACGACCCCGCCGACGACCCCGCCACCGGACATCGTCCGAAGGGCCCCCCACATGATCCCGACGACGCCCAGCGTCACGACGATCCGACCGGGCGTGTCGAACATCTGGCCGTCGTCACGCTTGGACATCCGGTGGGCCAGGAACACCCCGCACGCCAGGAAGACCACGCCGATCGCCAGGATCGAGAGCATGATTCAAGGCTACCCGATGGCTGCACCGACGCAACCCACCGGGGAACGGCGGAGGATGACGTCGGGCCGGAGCGGACCGAGCCGTCAGGAGAGGATGCGCCGGCCTTCGTCGAGGAAGATGCCCTTGAACATCATCTCCAGGGCCTGCGGGTTGCTGGCCTTGCCGAGGGCTTCCTTCTCGCTGACCTTGCCCGCCTTGACCAGGTCGTAGAGCGCCTGGTTGAAGCTCTGCATGCCGTCCTCGCGACCCGTCTCGATGGCCGCACCGACCTTCTCCAGCCGGTTCTCTTCGAGCATCTTCCGGACGGTGGGCGTGTTGATCAGGATCTCCAGCGACGGGGTCACGCCCCCGGTCACCGTGCCGACCATGCGCTGGCAGATGACCGAGCGGAGGGTGGCGGCCAGCTGTCGTCGGATCTGCTCCCGCTCGTCGGGCTTGAAGAAATCCAGGATGCGCCCGATCGACTGGGAGGCGTTCTGGGTGTGGAGCGTGGAGAGCACCAGGTGGCCCGTATCGGCGGCGCTGATGGCCGCCTGGAAGGAGATGGCGTCGCGCATCTCGCCGACCATGATGATGTCGGGATCCTGCCGGAGCACGTGCTTCAGGCCCGCCTGGAAGCTGCCCGTATCGAGGCCGATCTCGCGCTGTTCGACGACCGACTGGTTGTCTTCGAAGACGAACTCGATGGGGTCCTCGAGGGTGACGATGTGCTTTTTGAAGTTCGCGTTGATGTGCTCGATCATCGCCGCGAGCGTGGTCGACTTGCCCGAACCGGTGGTGCCGGCGACGAGCACGATGCCGCGGGGCGACGAGGCGATGCTCCGGATGATGGGCAACAGGCCGAGTTCCTCGAAGCTGGGCACCTGGGTCTTCACGTAGCGCATGGCCAGGGCGAAGGTGCCGCGCTGTTGGAAGACGTTGGTGCGGAAGCGGCCCACCCCGGGCTCGTAGTAGCTGAAATCGACCTCGCGCTCCTCGTCCATGCGGCGGCGGGCATGGGCGGGCACCATCACGGCGAGGACCTTGTCCATCCACTCCTCGGTCGGGGTGGGCGCGTCGATGGTGATGAGTTGCCGGTTGATTCGGAAGACCACGGGGGATCCCACCTTGATGTGGATGTCGGAGGCCCCGCCTTCGACCGCGGCCTTCAGGATTCCGCGCAGCAAATCGGTATCGTAGCTCATGGAGATTGAGGATTCGGAGGCTAGCAAGTACGGGGCCGAGCGGCACGGTTATTTGGAAAAAATTGGGCCGAGGGGTGGGAGTAGGGGGGCGGGATGGGCCCGCACTCTCAGGGAAACTCTGGCGAGGATGAGGCGTTCGCACCATGCGCAAGGGATGAGAGTGATCGATTCCAGTGCTCGAGGCGGCCCGATCCCGCTGCCGGTGGCGAGTCAAGGGGGTGCCGACATTGGCAGGCTCCGGATTGGACGGGGCGGGGCGCCTGGGGCATTTTTCTGCCCGTGGGACCGGCCTTGGGCAAGCAACTGATGATCGTGGGGGCGGGGTTGGTGGTGCTGGGAGCCGTCGTTTGGCTCTGGCAGCCCACTCGCGGTGGTCTGCCGGGCGACATCTCGATCCAGCGTCCCGGCTTTTCCTTTCACTTCCCGGTCATGACGTGCCTGGTCCTCAGTCTGGTCCTGAGCGCTCTCCTCCGTTGGTTGAATCGATGAACTCCCCCAAAGACCTTCCCGAGGTGCCGTGCCCTCAATGTCGCCGCCGGGGGCCATGGTTGGCTCGACCCGTGGGCCCATTCTGCTCCGAGCGGTGTCGCTTGTTGGATATCGGACAATGGTTGGGCGAGGAGCACCGGATCAGTCGGGAATTGCGACCCGGTGATTTCGAGGGATTCGACGAACTGCCCCCGGGCGAGCATCTCGATCGCGCTTCCGGGAACTGAAGCTCCTTCGGGGGGGCGTATCGTTACAGGGAATAAGTGTCCGGCGATCGGAATTAAGGGTTTTACACCTCGGATGGATTTCGACACCGTTTCGGTCTGCGAACGACGGCTCGAATTGTCACTCGGGGATTGCGATGATGCCCGACCGGGCAGCCCCAAAATGCCGGCCAAACCCGGGTTTCGAGCCACGACGCGAACACAACTCATGCACCCCCAGTCCACTCCACTACGGGCGATGCCCCTGGGGGTCGCCGTGTTGGCGTCTTTGATGCCGCTCGGCGGGTCGGGTGCCGATGCTTCAGGGCCGGAGGCCTATCAGATCGATCGTTGGATGAGCCACGAGGTCGGGGGAGTCCGGATCCGCCCCCAGTTGGACATCAACATGATGTACAACAACAACGTGTTCTCCGCCTCCGATCTGGGGGCCATCGAATACGTCGACCCGCGCAATCCCACCTACCGGGTGTCCGATTCGGGTGGGGGGTATGTCTTCAGGCCCGCAGCCAACCAACCGCTGCAGCCCTACACGGGAATTCTCCAGAACCAGGTCTACGACGACGCCTTCCTGAATCAGCGGATCGCCGCATCCCCCGCATTTCCCGCATCGGTGCATCCACCGCTGACCGTCGCTCTGCCGCCCCAGGCGCCAGCCACCGCCACCTACCTTCTGGCGGGTTTTCAGACGAATCGATACGCCCTCAACCCGAAGGTGTCGGACCTGATCGGCACGGTGTCCCCGGGGGTGAGCTTCCAGATGGGTTCCGAGGAGGAGAATCACCTCAATCTCCAGTACCAGAGCGACAACACCCGCTACTTCGATCTGGGGGTCTCCCCGGTGCCGATGCACCGCATCCTGCTGGCCGGCAAGTACGACAACCGCAGCCGGTTGCGCATGGAGGGCACCCACGCGACGGAGTTCGTCTCCTCGTTCATGGGGGGGTGGGTGAACCTCGGCCAAACGCTGGTCGACCGTTGGAGCCACAACACTTCCGGGCGTGTCACCTACGACAGCACCGACAAGACCGACGTCTACCTCAGCGGCAACCACAACTACCTCAACTTCCAGAACGTCAACCTCTACGGCAACGACGGGTGGCGGGCCAACCTCGGTGCGAGCTACAAGCCCACCGATCGGGTCTCGGTGTTCGTCGAGGGCGGGTACGGCCTGACCGATTTCATCCGCGGCACTTCCGCGCTGGGCTTCATCCCGACCTCGCATGTCTACGGTGGCTTCGTCGGGTTGAGGGGGCAATTCACCGAACGCCTCGACGGCACCATCGGTGGCGGCTACGAGATCCGCGAGTTTCCGGACATCCCCGGGGCCTCGTTCTCCATCCCCGCCGCGAACGTCGCGGTGAACTACGCCTTCCGCGAAACCACCAAGTTCTCGCTCTCGTACACCCGGCGCACCGACAACGCCGCCCAGATCGCCCGTCAGGGCGTGACCTACGACACGGCGGCGATCAACGTCCAGCAGTTGCTGGGAACCACCGGAACCTGGATGGCCACCGGAGGGGTCTCCTACCAGGGGGGCGCCTTCGACAGCCTCACGGGCTTCGGCACCGCCTTCGAACCCATCGCCGGCACGCGGGTGCGCTCGCTCAATCTGCGCACCGTCGATTACAAGCGCGACGACACGATGGTCTCGTTGAGCGGCGGGATCTCGTACATCCCGCGGAAGTGGCTGCGCTTTGGATTGAATTACTCCTACGAGAACTATTCCATCCGCTACGCCGATGCGGGGTTGAGGGATGTCTTCCTGCCCGCCTACGACGCCCATCGCGTCATGGCGGGCGTCCAGATCGGTTATTGACTATGAAGAGGTATCTGAACCTGTGCCTGTGCTGTCTCCTTGGCGCCTTCGCGGCACTTGCCGAAGACTCGGTGCGGCGGATCGTGCCGGGCGACGTCCTGGTGATCAACGTGGCCGAGGAGTTGGACATGAAGCAGAACATCCGGGTTCCCTCGGATGGCAAGATCACCTACTGGCTGCTGGATGCGGTGGTGGTGACCAACAAGACCGTCGCGGAAGTCCGCCAGCAGCTCTACACGATGCTCGACGCCGACTACATCATCAAGCCGGCCATCTCGGTCGAGGTGTCCGAGTACGTGAAGCAGTTCATCAACATCACCGGAAGCTTCGTGATGCAGGGCCGCAAGGAGATCCCGGCCGACCGGGCCATCGACATCATGGACGCCATCGCGCTGGGCGGCGGTTTCAGTCCGCGGGCCGACAAGGACAAGATCATCCTGCGCCGCAAGGGGCAGGTCACGACCTACTCCAAGAAGCAGCTCGACAAACTCTATGAGCAGGGGCAGCGCGTCATGATCGAGCCCGACGACACGCTGGAAGTCCGCGAGAGTCTCCTTTAACACCGTTTCGACCCACATATCATGGAGGACCAGTTTCAATCCCAGCAGGGGAATGCGATCGGCGGAGGGGATCCATCGATCAATCTGCGCCAGTATTGGCATGTCATCCTCGAGCGCCGGTGGCTGATCGTGGCCACCTGGTCGGTGTGCATCATCGCCGGTGTGCTCTATGCCTTCCAGGCCACTCCGATGTTCCGTGCCATCGCCCGGTTGCAGATCGACCCGGAGAACCAGGGGGTGCTCAACCTCAACAGCCTGGCGCTGGGCAATCAGGACCAGAACTACCTGACCACCCAATACCGCAACCTCGAGAGCCGCAGCCTGATGCTCGAGGTGATGTCGCGGCTCAAGCTCGACACCGAGGACGAGCGTTATGCCAAGGCCATCGACAAGGTCACGACCGTCACCAAGGACATCAAGATCGTGCCGATCCGCCTGAGCCGCCTCGTCGAGGTTCAGGTCACGCATCCGAAGGCCGATCAGGCCCAGCGCATCGCCGACATGATCCTGACGGTGTTCCTCGAGCGGAACCTCGACGACAAGAAGAAGAAGGCCCTGAAGGGTTTCGAGATCCTCGAACAGGAGGCCAAGGGCAAGGAGACCGAGTTGGCCGACCTTCAGAAGAGCCTTCAGAAGTACCGCAAGGACAAGGGCATGGTCTCGCTCAAGGACGAGCAGAACATCGACGCGGCGACCATGCGCGACCTGAAGACCGCCTACGAGACGCTCCGCTCGACCGCCGACGTGGCCAAGCAGACCGCCCAGCAGGCCCAGGAGTGGGTGGCGGCCGGCAAGGACGTCATCGATTTCGGTCCGCTGGCCAAGGACGAACAGGTGGCGTTCCTCCGCAAGCAGGTCAACGAGAACAGTTCCAAACTCGCGGGCCTCCGGACCAAGTACCGGGAGAAGCATCCCAGGGTCATCCAGACGGCGACCCAGTTGCAAGCCGATTCCCAGAAGCTCCGTGACGAGTCGGAACGCGCGCTGCAGGCGATCCTCCAGGTGGCCGAACTCGAGAAGAGCCGCGAGGCCGAGGCCCTTCGCAAGTACAAGGAGTCGGTGGAGCGGGTCTTCGCGCTCGACGAGGCGAAGATCGAGTACGACATCATGGAGCAGAAGGTCAAACGGGTGGAGGGCTTCTATCAGACCCTTCTGACCAAGGCGAAGGACTTCGACATCGGCACCAAGGACCTCCTCCAGAACATGAAGGTCCAGGATCCCGCCTTCGCGCCCCTCAAGCCGGTGAGTCCCAACAAGCCGCTGATCTTCGTGGGCAGCGTCGTCGGTGGTTTGGCCGTGGCATTGGGCCTCGCGTTGTTCTTCAACTTCCTCGACGACTCGGTCAAGAGCCAGGAGGACGTCGAGAACTTCCTGCACCTGCCGTTCCTGGGCTACATCCCGAACATCAAGTCGGTCAGCATCGTCGAGCGCGATCTCCAGTCGCACCTTCACCCGACCTCCAGTCCGGCCGAGGGTTTCCGGACCCTGCGCGCGGCGATCTCGCTCGCCAAGAACTCCGACAAGCTCCGGGTGCTCGCCTTCACCAGCACCATTCCGTCGGAGGGCAAGTCCCTGACGGCCTCCAACTTCGCGATCGTCACGTCGCAGACCGGCTTGAAGACCCTGCTGGTCGACGCCGACCTTCGCCGTCCTTCGGTCCACAAGGCCTTCCAGTTGCAGAGCCCGGTGGGCCTCTCGGCCTATCTTGCGGGGCGTACCGACAACCTCGGCGAATTCATCCACACGACCGAGGTTCCCAACCTCGATGTCATCTGCTGCGGTGCGGTTCCTCCCAACCCGTCCGAATTGATCGGATCCAACCGCATGGTGCGCTTCCTCGAGGAGGCCGCCCGCCGGTACGATCGGGTGATCCTCGACTGTCCGCCCGTATCGGCCGTCTCCGATCCGCTGATCGTGGGCGCCATGGCCGACGGCATGGTCTTCGTCACCAAGTTCAACAAGATCCGCCGCGAGCACGCCCTGCGTTCGGTGCAGCGGATCCAGGACTCGGGCATCCATCTGGTGGGCCTCGTTCTCAACGACATCGATTTCGAGGGCAAGGACTCGTACTACTACAGCTACCACTACTACCAGAATCGGTACTACTCCTCGCACTACCGGAACAAGTCGGCCGACGAGCCGGCCGGCAAGAAGGCCGCGGCCGACACGGCCAAATCGGCCTGATTGGCCTGATTGGCCTGATTGGCCTGATTGGCCCGGTTTCGGATTCGGGCTGGGTTCCCACACGAAGACCCCGGCCGTCCAAGGGTCACGGGTGCCGGCTTCGGGTCCATTCATGGGTTCCGGCCGCCGAGGACGATCCCGTCGACCCCTGGGTTCTCATCCGTGTCGGACACTCGTCCGTGTCGGATGCGAATGCCCCGATCCCGTGGGCGGAATCACCCCAGTCGGACCGATGGAGCGGATGCCTGCCGATTCACGGCTGTCGGACGGTGCTCGTCTGTTGCAGGGGCACGGTGAACGAGGTTTCACCGCCCCCCGGCCAGCGGATGCGGGCCTCGGCGATCCGGCTGCGACCCAGACCGACATGCAGCGGCAGTTCGCTCTGCGACAGGTAGCTCTTGGTGGGCATGACCTGACGCGAGATCCGGCGGCCGTCCTCGGTCCGCAGGTGGATCCATGCCCCGATGGCCTCGGGATTGCCGTCCTTGCCCACGACCCGCAGCCGGACCCAATGGTTTCCGAGCGTCTGGTCGTTGCGCAGCAGCAACGGTGGGCCACCGATCTGGGTCATCACCACGTCGGGGTCGCCATCCTGGTCGAAGTCGGCGTAGGCCGATCCCCGGCCCACGATCGTCTGGAACAGATCGTCACCCGCCTCGGCCGCGGTGGCGCTGACGAAGGTCTGGTTGCCTCCCCCGTTCCAGAAGAGTTGAGCGGGTTGCCGGTAGCGGACATTGGACTGGACCTTTTCGATCTCCTCCTCGATGTGGCCGTTGGTGGTGAGCACGTCCAGCCGTCCGTCCAGGTCGTAGTCGAAGAAGAACAGGCCGAACTTGAGGAGCAGGCGGCTCGCCGGGCCGATCCCCTCGGTGATGGCCTCGTCGGCGAAGACCAGGGCGTCGCGGCTCGGTTGGGCCACGTAGAGCGCGTTCATCTCGTTGGCGAAGTTGCCGATGGCGATGCCCAGCGCGCGGTCGGGGCGGAAGCGCGCGGCGTCGATGCCCATCGCTCCGCGGGTCTGCCCGTAGGCGTCGAAGGCCACGCCGCTCTGGGCTCCCACCTCCTGGAAGGTCCCGTCGTGGCGGTTGGTGAAGACGAAGTTCTGGACCGTGTCGTTGGCCACCACCAGGTCCATCCAACCGTCGTCGTCGAGGTCGATCGGTGCCACCGCGAGCGTCTTGGCCATCGGGGATCCGGTGGCCGGGTTCCGGATCCGCAGGCCGCTCCGGGCCGAGACATCCACGAATCGGGGCGGTGTGCCCGGCGTCGTGGGCCCGTCGTTCCGGTACAGGGCGGGGAAGGTGCCCGGGAAGAGCCAGGGACGCCCGTAGGCGCGGCCGATCCCCACCAGTTGGTTGTTCACTTCCCGGTCCATCCGGGGAGACCACTCCACGTAATGGCCGACGAAGAGGTCCAGGTCCCCGTCGCGATCGATGTCCAGCCACGAGGCCGCCGTGGACCAACCGGAGGAGGACGCCGGCAATCCCGCCGGTGCGGTGACGTCGACGAAGCGGCCGTCGCCGATGTTCCTGAGGAGCCGCAGTCCGCCGACGCCGGTCAGCAGCAGGTCGGTGCGGGAATCGCCATCCATGTCGCCGCAGGCCACGCCCATCCCATAGAAGGGGAAATCGAGTCCGGAACCCGCGGTGACGTCGGTGAATCGGATGGCACCCCCGGGCGGCGTGTCGTTCCGGTACAGGGCGGCGGTGGTCGCGGGACCCGGTCCGCCCGCCGCGTCCGGCCATTCCGTTCCGTTGACGAAGAGGAGGTCGGCGTCCCCATCGCCGTCCATGTCGAAGCAGGCCACCCCGCCGCCGAGGGTCTCGGGCAGGAGCTTCGACCCTCGGGCTCCGTTGACGTGCCGGAAACGGATCCCGGCGTCATGGGTGATGTCGGTGAAGCGCACCTGTGGAGGTCTGGGACCGCGCCGCGCATCGGGAAGCACCGGGCTCTGAAGGGGGGGGACGGCGGAGGGTTTGTCCTCGGGTCTCCGCTGCAGCCACCACACGGCGCTGGCCGCCGCCGTGCAGAGAAGGACCAGCACCACGAGGGATCGCCGCAGGGCCTCGGCCACCGCCCGCTCGTCGGTGTCGGGGTCCCGCTGGGGAAGGGGGTCCGGATCGGCCATCCATGGACGCTGGGATCATGCGGCGGGAGTTTTCAAGTCCGCAGCCGCCGCCCCGGGAGCCCTGCCGTGGTCGGGAGGGGTTCCCGACCGGTTCCGGGCGGCTTTTCGCAGAAGGGGCGGGGAGGGGCTGCGACTGGCCAAGGTGCCTCGGGTCTGCTTGCCTAGCCGAACGATGTCGCGAGACGCCGGATCCACCGAGCCTTGGGCGGCCCTCCTCCGGGAGGTGTCCCGCTCGTTCCACCTGACCCTGCGGGTGCTTCCGCCGTCGGTCCGTCGGCCGATCGGGCTGGCGTACCTGCTGGCCCGGGCGACGGACACGGTGGCCGACGCCGCGTCCCTGCCGGTCGCGGAGCGGAGGCGGGTTCTGGTGGCCCTCCGGGAGCGCATCCTCGATTCCGCGATGCCGACGCCGGGACTCGGGGCCTTCGCGGCCGGGGTTCCGGAGGTCACCCCGGGCGAACGGCGGCTGATGGCCCGCCTGCCGGAGGCCCTGGAGGCCCTGGATCGCTCCCAGCTCTGGGAGAAGTCCTCCATCCGCACCGTCCTCGAGATCATCGCCGGCGGTCAGATCCTCGACCTCGATCGGTTCGGTGGTGTCGTTCCGGGACGGGGCGTAGCGGCACTCCCGGATGCCGGGGCGCTCGACGACTACACCTACCGGGTCGCGGGTTGCGTGGGCGAGTTCTGGACGAGGATCTGTCGTAACCGGCTCTTCCCCGGTGCCGTGATCGACGACGACGCATTCGAGGCGGATGGCGTCCGGTTGGGCAAGGGGCTGCAGTTGATCAACATCCTCCGGGATCTGCCGCGGGACCTCGAGGCGGGTCGCTGCTACCTGCCGGCGGATGAATTGGCCCGGGTCGGCCTCGATCCGGACCGGTTGCGGGATCCCGCGGAGGAGGCACGCCTGCGTCCCGTGTATGACGCCTGGATGGGGCGGGCGGAGGCCCATCTGGTCGCCGGTTGGGAGTACGTGCGACGGATCCCGCCGGGTCAGGTCCGTGTGCGTCTGGCGTGCGCGTGGCCCATCCTCATCGGTCTCCGCACGCTGCGGCGGTTGCGGGAACCGGGAGTGCTGGACCCCGCGCGTCGGGTGAAGGTCCCGCGTTCCGAGGTCCGGGCCATCCTGTGGTCCACGATCTGGCGGTTGCCCTGGCCTCGACTGTGGGACGGGTTGTTCGAGGCGAACCGATCGGGTGGACTTCCCGTCCGCCGGGTGGACGCGGAGCGGGATCGGCCCGACAGTGTCCGGACATGAGGGTCCTGATCACCGGAGCCAGTGGATTCGTTGGGCGCGCCGTCACCGAGGCCGTGGTCCGCCGGGGGCACGCGGTTCGCGGCCTGGTCAGGCGTCCGCCGGCGAGGGGCGTTCCCGGCGAATGGTTCGCGGGCTCCGTGTGCTCCGGCGAAGACCTCCGGCGCGCCATGGCGGGTTGCGACGCGGTGATCCACCTCGTCGGCATCATCGGCGAGGTGGGCGACCAGACCTTCGATCGGGTCCACCGTCAGGGAACGCAGCGGGTCGTCGAGGCCTGCTCCGCCGCCGGTGTCCGGCGCCTGATCCACATGAGCGCCCTCGGCACGCGGTCCGGGGCGATCTCCGGGTATCACCGGTCCAAGTGGGCGGCCGAACAGGTGGTGCGGGAATCCGGTCTCGATTGGACCGTGTTCCGCCCGTCGGTGATCTACGGTCCCGGCGACGGGTTCGTGAACCTCTTCGTCCGCATGTCCCGATGGTCGCCCGTGTTGCCGGTGATCGGCCGCGCCGATGCGCTGCTGCAACCCGTTCCGGTCGATGCGGTCGCCGGGGCCTTCGCCGCCGCGCTCGATTCGGAGGTCTCGGTCCGCAAGACCTACGATCTGTGCGGTCCCGAACCCATGACGCTCGGGACGATCCTCCGGATCCTCCTGGAGGTCGTCCATCGTCGCCGTTGGATCGTGCGAATCCCGACCAGCCTCGCCCGCATCCAGGCGATCCTTCTGGAGCGGATCCACCCGCTGCTCCTGCGTCGTGCGGCCCCGTTGACCCGCGACCAGATCCTCATGCTGCAGGAGGACAACGTGGGCGATCCGTTGCCCGCCGAACGTGACCTTTCGGTCCGGACGGTGCCGTTCCGGGAGGGCCTGCGGCGATTCCTGGGATGAGAGGAGGGGAGCCCCGCCTCAGGCCGCGATCAGTTCTGAGACCTTGGCCGCGATGTCGCCGCTCCTCATCAGGGATTCGCCGACCAGGATCGCCCGGCAGCCCGCCGCCCGGAGCCGCACGACATCTGCCCGGCCGTGGATGCCGCTCTCTCCGACCAGGAGCCTCGGCACGCCATCGGATGCGGCGAAGAGTCGACGGGCCAGCGATTCGGTGGTTCCCAGGTCGACCCGGAAGGTCTTGAGGTCCCGGTTGTTGACCCCCACCAAACGGGCTCCGCAGCGCAGCGCCCGGTCGAGTTCGTCCGCGTCGTGGACCTCGACCAGTGCAGCCAGGCCGGCGGCATCGGCCAGACTGTGGAAGTGCGACAATTGCTCGTCCGAGAGGATGGAGCAGATCAGCAGGATGGCGTCGGCCCCCCACTCCACGGCCTCGAGGATCTGGCGCTCATCGATGATGAAGTCCTTGCGGAGCAGGGGAAGCCCGACCGCGGAGCGGATGGCCCGGAGGTACTCGAGGGAGCCCTGGAAGAACCGCTCGTCGGTGAGCACCGAAAGGCAGGAGGCCCCGGCCGCCTCGTACTGCCGCGCGATGCGCACCGCGTCGAAGTCCGGTCGGATCACCCCCAGGCTCGGCGAGGCCTTCTTCACCTCTGCGATCAGCCCGATATCGCCTCGCCGCGGGCTTGCCAGGGCCGCGGTGAAGTCGCGGACCCCGGTGCCACGCCGTTGGATGGCCTCACGAAGGCGGTGCGCCGCGACGGGGCCCGGGGCCAGCAGGGCCACTTCCTCGCGTTTTCGCGCGACGATGGTGTCGAGGATGCTCATCGATGCCGAGGAGGGTACCCGTGGGCAACCCTTGGAATCACGTCCGAAGATGCGCGCCGGGATCGAATCGTCGGTTTCGGTCGCAGGTCCCGGCGATCAGGGGTTCTGGAGGGCCCGCAGGGTCCAGTCGGGCCGGTCGGCGGGGTTGGCCCAGTGGCGCATGTCCTGCAGGCGGCGACGGTCGAGGTTCTCGACATGACCATCCACCATTCCGGTCACCGATCGCAGGTTGTATCGAGGATGGACATTGCCCCAGGCCTCGGGTCCGTCTTCCGGATTCCAGTCGACCGCCCACCGCCGAGCATTGAGGTAGGGAGGTTTCACGAGGTAGTAGCCGGGGACGATCCGCCCCTCGAACGGCCCCCTCGCCGAGGTGAACACGAGCAGTTCCGAGGGACGTCCCACCTCGGTGGTCTTGAGCACGCAGAACCGACCGAATCGTTCGAAGGCCCGCTCGGTGGGCGGCAGCTCGAGATCGTCGCCGCCGACGAACACCGAGTTGATGCCCTGCGAGGGGAAGACCGAGGCGGCGTAGATGCCCAACTCGGGGTCGTCCATCCGGCGGAAGGCGTCGAGGGTCCGGCGGTTCTCGTTGAGATACATCACGTCGAAGCTCTTGCCGAGGTAGGGGGCGATTCGCCACGGGTAACGCGCGTTGATGGGGTGGTTCACCGGGCGCCCCTGGAAATCGGTGGCGGTCAATCCGTAGCGGTACCCCGGAAGCACCGCATCGGAGTGGTCCTCGGAATAGAGGGTCCAGGCGATGAGCAATTGGCGCGCCCCGGACATCTCGTTGACCTGCGAGGCGCGGTACCGGGCCTTGCCCAGCGCGGGGAGCAGCATGGCGGCCAGCAGGGCGATGATGCCGATGACGACCAGCAATTCGATCAGGGTGAAGCCCGGTGCACCCCGACCCGCGGGGGGCACCCTCTTCAGGGATGACGTTGTCGATTCGATGCGCATCAACCGCTGGATCGCACTGTAGCCCCGAAGCCGGGAGAGTCCAAGGACACAGGTGTCGGTGGTCGGGTTTGGCCTGCCGAACGGTCGCTTTGCCCCCTTGCCTCCGGTGCGTTCCGGGTCGATCGTTCTCGGGTCGGCGCCGGGAGCGCTGCACCCAAAACATGAAGATCCGAACCATTCTTGCCCTGTCGGTCGCCCTGATCACCGCCGGGGCGGTCTCCGCCGAAGACAAACCCAAGGCCAAGGCCAAGCCCTATCCCCTGGACAAGTGCCTGGTCAGCGACGAGAAGTTCGAGGGCTCCGGCATGGAGGCCTACGAGTTCGTCCACGAAGGCCAGACCATCAAGCTCTGCTGCAAGAGCTGCCTGAAGGACTTCAAGAAGGACACCGCCGCCCATCTGAAGAAACTGGCCAAGGCGAAGGGGCCCAAGAGCGGTTCGTGAACCGGACTTCGTCCCGGTTGCCGGCAGAGAAACCGGGGGGATGTGCGAATCCTGTCCCGGCCATTCGGGAGGTTGGCCCGGAGATCCTGGCCGACCCGAAGGGCATGCGCCGCGGACGGGCCGAATCGCCCTGGGGTGCGCTCCGGTTGGTCTGGATCGACCAGGAACTTGTCGGTTGCGGTTTCGACAGCGCCGATCCCGCGGACCACCCCGTGACGGGATGGGATTCGGGAGCCCCCTCCGATCCGAGGGGGGCGCAGGTCTGGGTCGATCGTTGGATGGACGCCGCATTCTCCGATCCCGCCGAAGCGATCGGAATCCGGGTGACCGGCACCCCGTTCCAACGACGCGTTTGGGCGGCCCTTCTGGAAATCCCTCGCGGGTCGACCGTTTCCTATGGCGAGCTGGCCTCGGCACTCGGAATGCCCCGGGCCGCCCGCGCGGTCGGGTCCGCCTGCGGGGCCAACCCCGTGGCCTTGTGGATTCCGTGCCACCGGGTGGTCCGCGCCGACGGTCGACTCCACGGTTATCGCTGGGGACTCGATCGCAAGCGCGGACTGCTGGACTGGGAATCGCGGGTCGCGGACCGTCCGCAGCCGCGGATCGAACACTGATCCCTTGCCAATGTTGAAGACGGTGTGCGATGTAGCCTGTCGATGAAGTTCGCTTCGACTGCCGTCTGGGTGCTCCTGGCCGTGCTTGGACTGGGTTGTGCCAGTTCCCAGAACACCAACCTGACCCCGAGATCGGCCGCACCGACGCCGGAGGCCACCTACCTGTTCGAGACCACGTTCCGCACCCATCGGCGGGGCGTCCAACCCGAGAACGTGAAGGCCTGGGTCGTGATGGGACTGAACCTGTATCCCATGCAGCCGGTGCCCAACACGGAGAACCGCTTCGAGGCCCTGTTGCCTCTGCCCACCGACCGTCCGGTGCTGCGCTACCGCTACAAGTTCGAGTTCACCTATCCCGGGGTGCTGGACAACAAGGCCAACAGCACCATGTCGCCGGAATACGAGCTGCAGGTGAACGCCGCCTCGGCCCGGCAATGAGCAGGTCGACCCGGCGACCAACCGAAATGCCCCGCCCGGAACCCGCCCACGAACCGGTGGGGCGGACGGGTCGCTGTGATCAGAGCGCCAGTTCCAACTGATCGGCCTCGCTGAGGGCGAAGGCTTCGATACCCCTGCGGCGAAGCTGATGGGCGAATTCGGCCGCGAAACCGTGGAGGGTGAAGACGCGTTCCGGCCTGACCTCATCGACGAATCGAAGCAGGTCCGGGAAATCGGCATGGTCGCTCAGGGCGAACCGTGAGGGCATTCCGGGACCGGGGTTCCGTCGCCCATCCAGGGCCCATCCGCTGAGCGAGGCGATCCGGAGGGGGCCGATGCGCGGTTGGGCCTCGATGAGGGGCCGGGCGGTGGGGGTGATGACCACGTGTCCACGGGCGTTCTCGGGGTCCATCGGGCTCCATCGTGGAAAACGGCATCCCAGTTCCGCGTAGATCCCGGTCATCCGGGCCGAACTGGGGTGCAGTTGGATGGGCAGGTCGCAATCATCCAGCGCCGCAAGGACCTCCTGGCCCTTGCCCAGGGAGTAGGCGATCAGCACTGGAACGGCTCCGCTCTCGATCGAGTCCCGACAGAAGCGGATCACGGCGGCGATCACCTCGTCGGTGGGCGGTAAGACGTACCTCGGGCGGCCATAGGTGGTCTCCATGACGAGCGTTCGTGCGTGCACCGGTTCGCAGCGCTCGCAACTCCGCCCTGGACGGAGCTTGAAATCACCCGTGTAGAGCAGGGAATCACCGTCGGCCTCGAGTCGTGCCATGGCGCTTCCGAGGACATGACCCGCGGGATGCAGGGTCAGGCGGAACGGGAGTCCTGCCGCGGCGGGGGTCAGCGCGTGATGATGGAGGACCTGACCGAAGCCGACGACCTGCTCGGCCCGCGTGCCGGGGATCCGGGAGCGCATCAGACGCCGGGTGGGCTCGGTCAGGATCACCGCCGAGTGGCGGGCCGTATGGTCGGCATGGGCGTGGCTGACCACCACCCTCTCTCCGGATCGGACGGGGTGGTGAGCATCCATCCACAGCCCCAATCCGGGGAAATGGAGCCCTCCGTCCCGGTACTGGAAATCCAGCGGCGAAGCCACGTCGGGAGGCGGTGGATGCTGGGGAGTGTGTGCGGGATGGCCGGTCTCAGGAAACGGGGCCCGAGCCCTTCACATCGAGGCAGACGAGTTCGCCCCTCCAGTTCCGGACGTAGAGGCGACCGCCCAGCAGCACCGGCGTGGACCACACCTTGCCGCGCGTCACCTGGGCCCGGACGATCTCCTGATAGCCGGAGGGATCGGCCTTCACCACGATCAATTCACCCTTGCCGGTGACCCAGATCAGCTTGCCATCGGCGGCGCTCAGCACCCCGGTCTCGGCCTCGGGCGACTCCCAGGCGACCTTGCCGGTCTCGGCATCGAGGCACTTCAGGCGCGCCTTGGCATCCCCGCCATCCCCGTCGATGCCGTAGACGTGTCGACCGACGGCGATCGGCGCCTGCATGTGGGAGCGCAGGGAGGTGTTCTTCCAGAGTTCCCTGGCGCCCGACGCCGTGAACCGGATGCCGCAGGCCCCGGTGCCGTAGCCGGAGGTCAGGATCATGGTGTCGCCGACCACGACCGGATCGGCCGCGTTCACGTCGTAGCGCGTCTTCCAGGGATGTCGCCAGAGCTCCTTCCCGGTCGTCGGGTCGACCGCGATGACGTGCCGCAACCCGAACAGGGCCAGCGCCGATCTTCCGCCCGCCGAGAAGGGAACCGGTGTGCCGTATCCGGCCGAACCCTTGCCGCTGGTCCAGAGTTCCTTGCCCGTGGTCTTGTCGAGCGCCAGTCCTGCATCTCCGGCGTTGTAGATCACCGAGTTCCCATGGATGTGGGGCGCCCCGGCGAATCCCCACTCGGGCACCTTGAGGCCCAGTTCCGAGGAGAGTTGGCGCGACCAGAGCACCTTGCCCGTCGCGGCCTCGAGGCACAGGGCCACGCCGGCCTTCGAGACGGTGTAGACCCGGCCTCCGTCGAGGGTGGGGGTTCCCGAGGTGCCTCCCTCGTAATAGTGGTCGGCGAGCTTCTCAGGGTAGCTGTGCCTCCACAACTCCTTGCCGCTGGAGGCGTCGACCGCCACGACGCTGTCGATGCCGTTGTCCTTCTGTCCGTTGTGGCCGAGGGTGAACAGGCGGCCGTCGGCGAGGGTCATCGAGGAGAATCCCGCACCGACATTCGCTTTCCACAACGCCTTGGGTTGGCCCCCGGGCCAGGTTCCCAGCCATCGGGTCTCCGGAGAAACCCCCGAGCCGTCCGGGCCACGGAAGCGCGGCCAAGCGTCAGCGCCCCAGGCGGTGAGGAGCGTGGCGTGGGCAAGGGTGACGACCATGGGAAGTTTCATGCGCCCACGGTAGGCGGAGGTCCCGGTTCGTCAATCAGGCAAGCATGGGTGCCCGCAATGTCAATCTTACCAGCCCTTTTGAGGGCCGGGTGCGGTGATTCGTGGAGGATCGGCCTTCGCCTCCGATTGCCGGATCTCAGATATTTCGGGGTTTTCGGGTCAAAAACGGGCTGAACAATAAATTGGTTAGTCATTATGAATAATTACTGTTGACCGGTGATCCCCGAAAGTGCCATCTCGACCCGTGAGCAATCCCAAAAACAACCCCGTGGTGTTGCTGGTCGGCGCGGATGAGTCGCTGCAGAAGATCGTTGCGTACCACCTCAAGAAGAACGGCCACGAGGCGGAGTTTGCGGAGACCGTGAGCGAGGCCGTCGCCCGGTCCGAGTCCCAGGTCGTCTGTGCGGTCGTCAATCTGCCCGTCGGCGTTGACACCGAGGGTTTGGCGGTGTTGCGGCAGTTCAGGGAGCAGCGGCCGCAGGTCCCGGTCATCGTCCTCGCGGAGCGCGGGGATTCCTCCAACGGCCTCGAGGCCATCCAACTGGGAGCCTTCGACTACGTGACCAAACCCTTGGAGATCGGGGCCTTTGTGGCCACGGTGTCCGCGGCGGTCCGCACCGGCACCTCGATGCGCCAGGCCACGGGGCACTCGCCCGGGCTTCGGGACACCCAATGGATCGGTCAGTCGCCCTCGGCGCGAACCCTTCGGGAGACCGCCTCCGCCCTCGGGGCCACCCAGGCGGATGTGCTGATCACGGGCCCCGAGGGCAGCGGCAAACGCCTGTTCGCGCGGATGCTCCATCATGTCAGCGCGCGTGCCCGTCGTCCGCTGGTCTTCGTTCCCTGCGGTTCGATTCCCGGCGACCAGCTCGAGTCCGAGCTGTTCGGCAGATCCTCCGCGCCCGGAACGGAGCGCCCGGGCGAATCCCCCCGTCCGGGACGCGTCCAGATGGCCGAGGGTGGGACCCTGGTGCTGCTCGACATCGGCGAGGTTCCGATGGCCCAGCAGGGATTGATCCTCGAACTCCTGCAGAACCGCTGGATCCAACGCCGGGAGTCGGCTTCCCCGCATCCGATAAGCCTCAGGGTCATCGCCACGAGCCGCGTCGGTCTCCGGGCGAAGGTCGATGCCGGCGAGTTCCGGGACGACCTCTACTACCGTCTCAACGCCCTGACCGTGCAGATCCCCTCGCTGCGGGAACGGATCGACGACATCCCGCATCTCTCCGGCATTTTCCTCCAGCGCCTCTCGATGATTCGGACCGGCGAGATCCCCAGGATCTCACCGGCCGCCTCCGCGGCTCTCGAGAAATACACATGGCCCGGGAACGTCCGTGAGTTGGAGTGGGTCCTCGAGTCGGCCTATTCGAACGCCGTCGGTGGCGAGATCAGGTTGTCCGATCTCCCGCCGGGCCTCCTGAGGTCCTCCCGTTCGGGACAACGGGTCCATGGCGATGGCGATCAACCCTATGTCGGAGGCATGACCATGGAGGCCGTGGAGAGACTCGCCGTCCAGCAGACCCTGCAATTGTGCCAGGGCAACAAGGCGGCCGCCGCCCGGATCCTCGATGTCACCGAGAAGACCATCTACAACAAACTCGTGAGACTGGGTCTGAAGGATCCTCCTGCGGTGCTGCCCCAGGGGGCACGCCGCCGCGGGCGCAGGCCCACGAACCGCGACAACCCCAGAGCGAACGCGGCGGAATCGACCCGACAGGGTTCGGGCGAGAAGTCCAAGGGTTGATCCGGTGGCGAGCCCCGTCACGGGGCGGAACCCAGTCCCACGGCGATACGACACGGTCCCGAAAAAAAATCCCCCCGGGAGGATCCCGGGAGGATGTCCGTGGGTCCCGAAGAGGGACCGCCCGGATGAGGTTCAGACCACCATCTTGAACCACTTGGTGTCACCCGGGACGGCCACCGGGTAGAAGCCGTTGGCGTCGGCCTTCGACTTGCACTCCGAATCCCAGCGCAGGTTCTCGAAGTCGTTCGGGGCGAGGTTCACGTTGGAATTGAGCGCCTGTTCCCAGGTGATCGTCTTGCCGGTGTAGGTGGACATCCGTCCCATGATCGAGGTCAGCGACGACTTGGCCCCGTTGAACGCCTCGTTGTACTCGGTGTTCTTGCGGATGGCGGCGAACAGGTCGTCGTGCTCCTGCTGGTACGGATCGACCTGCTTCTCGCCCCGGTACCGCCACGCATTGCCGCCGCCCGACGGGGTGATGGAGTGGCCGCTGATGTTGCAGAAGCCCTTGGATCCGACGCACTGCTCCGACACGTTGCTGTCGGCGCCGCGGATGTGCCGGCACTGGCTCAGCAGGGTGGTGCCGTCGGCGTAGGTGTACTCGACGGCGTGGTGGTCGAAGATCTCGCCGTACTCCTTCTGGATGCGCACCTGGCGGCCACCCATGCCGTGGGCCTTGACCGGGTAGGCGTTCTTGACCCAGTTGGCCACGTCGAGGTTGTGGATGTGCTGCTCGGTGATGTGGTCGCCGCAGAGCCAGTTGAAGTAGTACCAGTTGCGCATCTGGTACTCGAGTTCGGTCTGGCCGTCCTTGCGCGGGTTGACCCACACGCCGCCGTCGTTCCAATAGGCGCGTACCAGGTAGATGTCGCCCAGGGCTCCGTCGTGCAGGCGCTTCATCGTCTCGAGATAGCCGGGCTGATGGTGGCGCTGCAGGCCGACACCCACCTTGAGGTTCTTCTTCTTGGCCTCCTCGGCGGCGGCGAGCACACGGCGGACGCCGGGGCCGTCGACGGCGACCGGCTTCTCCATGAACACGTGCTTGCCCTGGCGCACGGCCTCCTCGAAGTGCTGCGGGCGGAATCCCGGCGGCGTGGCCAGAACGACGACATCGGCGAGGGCGATGGCCTTCTTGTAGCCGTCGAGACCCACGAACTGACGATCGGCCGGCACGTCGACCTTGGCTCCCTGGGAGGACTTGAGGCTGTTGAGCGCGCCGGTGAGGCGATCCTGGAAGGCGTCGGCCATGGCCACGAGCTTCACGCCCGGCACGTTCAAGGCCTGATTGGCCGCACCGGAACCGCGGCCGCCGCAGCCGATGAGCGCGATCTTGATCTCGTCGCTGGCGGCGCCGAAGGCCAGGCGTTCGATGGCCAGGCTGCCGAGCACGGCCCCGCCGACGGCGGTGCTGGAGGTGGAGAGGAAGCCGCGCCGGGTCAGGACCGAAGCGCTGGCGGAGGGGATGATTAGGCTCATGTGGATGGAACGTTGGGTGAAGCCTGACGCCCTTTCCTTCCGGGCCATTCATGGCCGTGCATCACGGAGGGCAAGCGCTGCGGAGTCACCGGTGGAACTGCAAAAACGCTACTCTTCGCAGCGGGACGGGATCAACCGGAAGTTTGCGCCGCACCCGCATCGGGGGAAGCCGGCCGCTTCCTGCGTTTCACGACGGCGAGCACATCCGAGGCTTCCCGGATCCCCAGCAGCGTGGCCGCCAGGAAGTACCCTCCGGCGGCGACGGCCATGGGCGCGAAGGTCGCTCCGAGGCGCGCAGGCAGACCGCGTTGTCCGATCCAGCGGTCCCAGAACCACAGGGTGGCGGCGGCTGTTCCGGCGGCCACCAATGCGGCTCCGGCCATGCGGGTCAGCGGAGCGAACAAGGCGGTCAGGTCGAACTTCGGCTGCTTGCGCTTGAGGGCGTAGAAGAGGAGGAAGCACTGCAGCGTGGAGCTGGCCGAGTTGGCGATCGCCAGCCCGGCCCTCGGCATCACGCTCACCGAGACGAAGGCGAAGACGAAGTTGGCCGCGATGGCCGCGAGGCTGATCCGCATGGGGGTCTTGGTGTCCCCCAGGGCGTAGAAGGCCCGGGCCAGGACGTTGTTCAGCGAGAAGGCCATCAGGCTCGGGCTGAGGCAGAGGATCATGAAACTGACCTGGGCGGTGGATCCGGCCTGGAACTCACCCCTTTCGAACAGCAGTCGGACGATCGGTTCGGAGAGGGTCAGGAGCAGCACCAGCGGCAGCAGCGTCAGGAAGATCAACTGCTGCAAGCCCTCGGTGAGGGTGTTGCGGAACTCAGGGTACTTCTTGTCGACCGCCAATGTGCTGAGCTCGGTCAGCAGGACCGTGGCCAGGGAGATGCCCACCACGCCCTGCGGCAGTTCCATCAGGCGGACCGCATAATTGAAGGAGGAGATGATCTCCCGGCCATGGGTGTAGGCGAAGGCCTGGCACAGCACGGTGTTCAGCTGGAAGGCGGCCACGCCGATCACCGAGGGGCCCATCCGGCGGGCGACCTCGCGGACGGCGGGCTCCTTCAACGGATTCAGCCATCGGAACCGGAATCCCTCGGAGATCAAGGAGGGCACCTGAAAGGCGGCCTGCGCCACCCCGGCCACGACCACCCCGACGGCCAGTGCGTAGACCTGCTGGTGCAATTTGGCTCCGAAGCGAGGCGCCAGCCACCAGACGGATGCGAGCATCGCCACATTGAGCATGGTGGCCCCGAGCGCGGGCAGGAAGAAGTGATTGCGGGCGTTGAGCATCCCGATGAAGCCGGCGGCGACGCATACCAGCGGCAGGTAGGGGAGCATCCACCGCATCAGGCTGAACATCAGATGGGTGTTCACATCGATGTTCAAAAAGACGTTGTAGTCGCTGGCGCAGAACCAGAGCAGGAGGCTGACCGCCCCCAGCAGCACCAGACAGATGACGGAGCAGGCAAGGAACACCGCCCAGGTGCAGGCCAGTCCGACCCGCCACGCCGCGGCCACGCCCTCCTTGCGTTCGGTCTCCTTGAAGATCGGGATGAAGGCCGAGGAGAGGGCGCCTTCGCCCAGGAGCCGACGGAAGAGGTTCGGGATCTGGAAGGCCAGGAAGAAGGCGTCGGCCACGGGTCCGGTGCCCATGAACGCCGCGTAGGCGGACTCGCGGACGAATCCGAGAATCCGGCTCAGCAGGGTGGCCGCACCGGCCGCGCTCGATGAGGACAACCATCGTGACATCGCGCCGTCAGCATCCCGCAGCACCTCTCACGACCCAAGGGAAAACCTGGACGACCCGGGGTCCGGGACGTGGCGGGCATGGCCTTGTCGATGAATCCACCTGCGGATCTGGCCCGGGCGTGCTAGCCTCCGGCGATGAATCAATCGATCCGCAGGGCGCCCGGGGCGCCGATCTGGTGTCGCGTGGCCGTGGGGTTCCTGATGGCGTGGCTGCAAACGTCGCGGGCCGACGATCTGGTCGCCAAGAAGTTCGACCAGAACATCGAGGGTTTTTCCGGAGGATGGGGCGCCGAGCGGGCCTATTCCTGGGATCCGGCCATCGACGGGGCGGGCGACGCCGAATCCGGGTCGCTGCGGGCCGACGTTGATTTCAGCTCGGGCGGCGACACCACTCTCCAGGCGGGTCTCCAGATCTCCGACTTCGCGCCCTATGACAAGGTCCGGTTGGACGTCTATCTGGATCCGGACACCAAGCCGAATGCCAAGGGGGACTACGGAACGATTTCCGTCCGGCTCCGACCGGTGGGCTGGGGTTGGCCGGGGACCGAAGTGCCGATGGGAACGCTGACGAAGACCGGGTGGACCCGTTTCGAAAAGCCGCTCCCGGCCTCCGCCACGGCCAGCGTGGGCGTGAACATCCATTGGAACTCCGGGCTCACCGGGTCGCAGTCCCTCTGGATCGACAACCTGGTCTTCGTGAAGGCCTCGGCGCCGCCGCCGCCGCCCGCCCTGAGCCTGA
>JBEGWF010000192.1:0-16463 GCA_041177965.1 Verrucomicrobiota bacterium
TGCTCACCTCGCGACCCGACCCGGCGAGGTCCTGGAACTGAAGCCCCTCGAGCCCTGATATCATGGACCGGGATCCACCCGGCCGATCTTCTCCGCAGAACCGCTGGATCCCGCGGAGCCCCCCAATACCAGCGGAGCGGGACCGGTCCGTAGCCCGCTCTGGAAGCGATCAACATTTTTCCCCTCGCGCACAGCGCGAATGCCCATCCTTCCTCGAGCTTCCCTGCGGGCCTAGGACTGGTCCCGCGGAGCCCGCCTGCTCCAAGCGGCTGCTGCCTCCGAGGAAGCAAGGGTGGTGGGGAGTTTGGCCCAAAGAGGATTGGAAAAGGACACCGCCTGTGGCAGTTTAGCTGGGCCTTGTCGCTCTGGCGTTGAAACAAACAGAACGGCCGGGATCCGAAAACCGTCTGCGACCCATGTCCGAGAACACTTTCATCCGCGCACTTCAACATGTCCGAACCTCCATGACCCAATGGGTGGATTCCGACTACATCCCCGGTGGCGCCCTCGCCCTGAAGAACAAACCCGAACAGGTCGAATGGGTCCGCACCCTGCCGTTCCTCTTCCTCCACCTCGGCTGCCTGGGAGTGATCTGGACCGGGTGGAGTTGGACGGCCGTCGCCACCGCGATCGGCCTCTACTTCATCCGCATGTTCTCCGTGACCGGATTCTTCCACCGGTACTTCTCCCACCGCACCTTCAGCACCTCCCGCTTCATGCAGTTCGTCTTCGCCGTGTGGTGCGGCACCTGCGTGCAACGCGGCGCCCTCTGGTGGGCCGCCTCGCATCGCCACCACCACCAGCACTCGGACGACCCGGAGGACAAACACTCGGTCCGACAGAGCGGATTCCTCTGGGCACACATCGGTTGGATCACCTGCTCCAAGAACTTCCCGACCGACTACGGACGCATCAAGGACCTCTCCAAATTCCCCGAATTGGTCTTCCTCAACCGGTTCGACCTGCTGGTACCGGTCCTCTTCGCCGTATCCCTCACGGGCATCGGTTCGCTCCTGCACCACTTCGCCCCCTCGCTGGGCGTGACTGGCGGACAGATGCTCGTCTGGGGATTCTTCATCAGCACCACGGCCCTCTTCCACGGAACCGCCTGCATCAATTCGCTGTGCCACGTGTTCGGGTCCCGCCGCTACGAGACCGGCGACGACAGCAAGAACAGCCTCATCCTCTCCCTCATCACCCTCGGCGAGGGCTGGCACAACAACCACCACATGCACATGGGCTGCGTGCGACAGGGCTTCTTCTGGTGGGAATTGGACATCACCTACTACCTGCTCAGGATGATGTCGTGGACCGGCCTCATCTGGGACCTGCGTCCGGTGCCCAAGGCCGCCTACACCGACCTCGACGCCCGGATCAAGCCGGCCCACTGAACCACAAGGACGGGGCGAAAAGGGCCGGAAAGGACCCCGGAGCATCGCCTGCACCCTACGCCCTACGCCCTACGCCCTACGCCCTACGCCGATCAACGACCGACGACCGACGACCGACGGCCGACGGCCGTTGCCGATCGACTATTTCCGGCGAATCGTCGCGCTGGCCCGGCGCATCTCCCGCTCGTCCTCGCGCTTGCGGATGTCTTGGCGCTTGTCGTACTCGGCCTTGCCCTTGCAGACCCCGAGCGACAGCTTCACCCGATCCCCCTTCCAATAGAGCGACAGGGGGATCAGCGCATTGCCCTTCACGTTGGCCAGCTCCGCCAGTTTGCGGATCTCCGGCTTGTTGAGCAGGAGCTTACGGGGAGCCTTCGGTGCGTGGATCTCATGGGTCGCAAACACGTACTCGTCGATGTGGGCGTTGTGCAACCAGACCTGACCCTTGTCCACCTTGGCGAAGGCGTCGGCGATCTGGACCTTGCCCGCGCGGATGGACTTCACCTCCGAACCGCGCAGGACCAAACCGGCCTCGTAGGTCTCGAGGATGTGGTAGTCACGGCGGGCCTTGGAATTGGTGACGATGTCGGACATCGGCAAAACGCCGGAGAGGTTCGGCTCTCCGGCGTGTCGGGAACAGGGATCACCGTCGGACCCGGCGACCGCGAAACTGGAGTTCGGGAACGGGGCTTAGGCGGCCACTTTGCGACGACGCTTCGGGGCCGGTTTTCCGGCCACCGAACCGGCGGCCTCCGCGGGTTCCTCCTGGAAGGACTCGAACGTGATCTTCCCCTCGATGATCTCCAACAGGGCGATGTCGGCCACCCCGGCACCCACCGGAGGCTCCACCAACGGACGGGACAACCCGCCACCTCCGGTGGTGAGCTGCCGCACCCGGCGCGACATGAGATTCACCAGCGTGCTGGGATTGCCAACGAGTTCGAGGGCTTTCTTGGTCAGTTCGGAATTCATCGCGTCAACAGTTGAACCCGGAGGATAGAACAGGAAACCACCCCGGCAACAGCTTAATCCGGAGCGCTCTCCAACGCTGTCGGGAACGAGGGCCGGGTCTGCTCCGTAGCGTCTCCTCGAACGGCGGGGTCGGGTCCCGCGGGACCCGACCCTGCTCGCCGCCGGCCGAGGCCCCACGGGATCATTCCCCGGTTCGAATCACATGTGGGCGATGAGATTGTCGCCGAAGGCCGAGCACTTGATCTCGGTCGCGCCGTCCATCAGGCGTGCGAAATCGTAGGTCACCTTCTTGGAACCGATCGCGCCGTTCAGACCCTTGAGGATCAGATCCGCCGCCTCGATCCAGCCAAGATGCCGGAGCATCATCTCGCCCGAGAGCACCACCGAACCGGGGTTCACCATGTCCTTGCCCGCATACTTGGGCGCCGTGCCATGGGTCGCCTCGAAGATCGCGTGGCCCGTGATGTAGTTGATGTTGCCGCCCGGGGCGATGCCGATGCCACCCACCTGGGCCGCGAGCGCGTCGCTCAGGTAGTCGCCGTTCAGGTTCAGCGTGGCGATGACGTCGAAGTCGGTCGGACGGGTCAGGACCTGCTGCAACGCGATGTCGGCGATGGAATCCTTGATGACGATGCCCGCACCCGGCTTGCCCTCGGGGATCTTGCACCACGGACCGCCGTCGATCTCCACGGCTCCGAAGTGTTCCTTGGCCACCTTGTAGCCCCAGTCGCGGAAGGCGCCCTCGGTGAACTTCATGATGTTGCCCTTGTGCACCAGCGTCACCGACTTGCGCCGGTTGGCGATGGCGTACTGGATGGCGCTGTGGATCAGGCGAACGCTGCCCGAATAGCTCACCGGCTTGATGCCCACGCCCACCTGCACGTCGGTCGGGAAGGACTCGTCGCCCACGAGCTTCCAGAAATCGGCGGCCGCCTGGGGGGTGCCGAAACGGATCTTGGAAAACTGCTTCGGGAACTCCTTGGCCAGGAACTCCAACACCTTCTGGGCCTCGGGCGTGCCGGAGGCGTATTCGATGCCGGCGTAGATATCCTCGGTGTTCTCACGGAAGATCACCATGTCGACCTGCTCCGGGCGCTTCACCGGGCTGGGAACGCCCGTGAAGTACTGCACCGGGCGCAGGCAGACGTACAGGTCGAGCATCTGGCGCAGGGCCACGTTCAGCGAGCGGATGCCGCCACCGACCGGCGTGGTGAGCGGTCCCTTGATGCCCACGAGGAATTCGCGGAAGGCGTCGACCGTGTCGTCGGGAAGCCAGTTGTTGAACCGCTTGAAGCTCTCCTCGCCGGCGAAGACCTCCATCCAGGCGATCTTGCGCTTGCCACCGTAGGCCTTGGCCACGGCCGCATCCATCACCCGCACCGAGGCGGCCCAGATGTCCGGACCGGTGCCGTCGCCCCGGATGAAGGGGATGATGGGTTGGTCGGGGACGTTGAGCTTGCCGTTCTGGATGCTGATCTTGCCGCCGGCGGGCACGGAGCAGGTGGTGTAGGCCATGGGTGGTTCTTTCTCTGAAAGGCTCGCCACTGCAGCGCTGCAATGGCAAACCGGGATTAAAACGGTTCGGACCCCGGGACGGCAAGGGGAACCGGGAGCACCCTCGACAAAGCCATCCGCGGAGCACCCCAGCACCTGGACCCGCGATCCCGCCCATCGCCAAGACGGCAGGCCCGCGGAGCGGGACCAGTCCGAAGCCCGCTCTGGAAGCGATCAACCAATTCCCCTCGCGCGCAGCGCAAAAGCTCTTACTCCACCGAGCTTCCCTGCGGGCGCAGGACTGGTCCCGCGGAGCCCCCCCCAATACCAGCGGAGCGGGATCGATCCGAAACCCGCTCGGGAAGCGATCCAACCCTCACCCCTTGCGCACAGCGCGAAAACCCCATCCTGCCCAGAGCTTCCTTGCGGGTGCAGGGTCGGTCCCGCGGAGCCCCCAAATACCAGCGGAGCGGGATCGATCCGAAACCCGCTCGGGAAGCGATCCAACCCTCACCCCTCGCGCACAGCGCGAAAACCCCATCCTGCCCCGAGCTTCCTTGCGGGTGCAGGGTCGGTCCCGCGGAGCCCACCCGAGGCGGCTGGCTTTTTGGAACCAGTCCGAGCCACACTGGCCCGCCATGAACGTGTTCGTCACCGGCGGCGCCGGGTACATCGGATCGGTCTGCGTCGAGGAACTCCTGGAGGCCGGCCACGCGGTCACGGTGTTCGACAACCTCTCCGAGGGGCACCGGTCCGCCGTGGATCCGAGGGCGGCGTTCGTCGCCGGCGACTTCAGCGACCGCAGCCTCATCGACGCGGCGATCGCGCGGGCGAAGCCCGAGGCCGTGATCCACTTCGCGGCGCACGCCCTGGTGGGCGAGTCCATGACCAACCCGTCGAAGTACTTCCGCAACAACGTGGCCTCGGGCATCAACCTGATCGACGCCTGCGCAGCCCACGGGGTCCGCAAGTTCGTCTTCAGCTCGACCTGCGCCACCTACGGCATCCCCGAGAAGATGCCCATGGACGAGACGCTGCCCCAGCGCCCGGTCAATCCGTACGGCGAATCCAAGCTGATGTTCGAGCGGATCCTCTCCTGGTACCGCGAGCTGCATGGCCTGGAGTTCGTCGCCTTCCGCTACTTCAACGCCGCCGGCGCCAGCGTGCGCTTCGGTGAACACCACCGCATCGAGACCCACCTCATCCCCAACGTGCTCAAGGTCGCCCTCGGGCAGAAGGCGCAGGTGGACATCTACGGCACCGATTATCCGACTCCCGACGGCACCTGCATCCGCGACTACATCCACATCGCCGATCTCGCCCAGGCGCACATCCAGGCACTGGCCCCGGGCAAGCAGGGCTTCTTCAACCTCGGCAATGGTTCGGGGTTCTCGGTCCGTGAGGTCATCGAGGCCTGCAGGAAGATCTCGGGCCGACCCATCGCGGTGGTCGAGAAGGACCGGCGCCCGGGCGACCCGCCCCGTCTGGTGGCCGCCGCGCAGAAGGCCGCCCTCGAACTCGGCTGGAAACCCCGCTACCCGCACCTCGACCAGATCGTGCAGACCGCCTGGGACTGGCATGTGAAGCACCCCGACGGTTATCCGGATTGACCTCCCTGCACCGGGCATCCCCAGAACCGAAGACGCACCCCACGCCATGCCACACCCGCCGAAGCCCTCGTTTTCTTCGAACCTCCGGATCCTCTCGCTGATGGTCGGGCTGGGCTGCCTGCTGGGCTTCCGGGTCCTGGGTTCCGAGCCGACCGGAACGGGCCGACTTCGCGGCAGCCGACCCAACATCGTCTTCATCATGAGCGACGATCAGGGCTACGGAGAGATGTCGTGCCATGGCAACCCCATCCTCAGGACTCCGCACCTCGATCGCCTCCATTCGCAGAGCCTGCGCTTCACGCAGTACCATGTCAGCCCGACCTGTGCGCCGACCCGCTCGGCGTTGCTGACCGGCCGTCACGAGTTCCGCAACGGGGTCACCCACACCATCTTCGAGCGGGAACGCCTCCGCCTCGATGCGGTCACCTTGGCCGAGGTGCTCCGGTCGGTGGGCTACACCACCGGGATCTTCGGCAAATGGCACCTGGGCGACGAAGACGCCTACCTGCCCGAGCGTCGCGGGTTCGATCGGGTGCTCATCCATGGCGGCGGCGGCATCGGGCAGACCTTCCCCGGCAGTTGCGGCGATGCCCCCGACAACCCGTACCACGACCCGGTCCTGTGGAACGGCCACCGCTTCGAGAAGACCCGCGGCTACTGCACCGACGTCTTCTTCGACCGGGCCGGCGACTGGATCGCCGACTGCCATGCGCAGTCGAAGCCCTTCTTCGCCATGGTCACGCCCAACGCCCCCCACGATCCCTTCGTCATCCCGTCGGAAGCGTGGGCCGCGCCCTACCGCGATCGCGGATTGTCCACCAACGCCGTGGCCTACTACTCGATGATCGCCCACCTCGATGCGGCACTGGGTCGGCTGATGGCCCGCCTCGACGCGACGGGAGCCAGCCGTGACACCCTGGTCATCTTCCAGACCGACAATGGGCATTCGGTCGACAGGATCTTCAATGCCGGGATGCGCGGCATGAAGGGCACCCCCTACGAAGGCGGCATCCGAGTGCCCGCCTTCTGGCGCTGGCCCGGCCGACTGCCCGCCGGGACCGACTGCGCGGCGCTCACGGCGCATGTCGACGTGTTCCCCACCCTGGCCACCCTCGCCGGCGCCGACCTGTCCCGTTGGCCTTCCCAGGTCGAGGGGCGGTCCCTGTTGCCCCTGTTGGAGGATCCACGGGCCCCGTGGGCCGACCGGTTGCTGGTGACCCATTTCGGGCGCTGGGAATACGGAGAGGCGGCGGCCGCAAGGTACCGCCTCTGCGCGATCCGTGACGCCCGATTCAAACTGGTGAACCACCGGGAGTTGTATGATCTGGAGGCCGATCCCGGCGAACGCGAAGACCTCGCCACGCGGCATCCCGGGATCGTGGCCCGACTGCGAACCGCCTACGACGCCTGGTGGGACGATGTCCTCCCCGAGACCGAGGCCAACGACCAAACCCTGGGCACCTACCTGAACCCGTTCAAGCAGCGCTACTGGGACCAGTTCGATCTGCCCCGTGATCCCGAACTGGTGAGCCGGATGGATCCGGTCTGGAAATTTGTCCGACCGAGACCCCGGTGACACCTTGGACACGATGAACGGCGCACGGAATCGAAGCGGACATACCGGGATCCCCACCCTCTCCATCATGCTGGGCCTCGTTCTGGCCATGCCGAATGGCGTGAATGCCCGAGCCGAAGGAACCCCCGTGTCCGAGTGGGAACCCGATCTGGAATCGGCCATCCACCGCTATTTCGAGGGCACTCCCCGCGACCGCTTCAGCCGCCGCATCGCCGACCTGTCCGAGGGCCGGCTGCCCTTGGACCGGTCCAGCGAACGTGCCTTCCTCAAGAGCCTGCTGACCGCACTCGACATCCCCGAGTCGTCGCAATTGCTGGTGTTCTCCAACACCAGTCTGCAGTTGAGCCTGATCCATCCCGGCAATCCCCGGGCCCTGTACTTCAGCGACGACCTGTACCTCGGCTACGTGCCGGGCGGGAAGATCGAGGTGGCGACGATCGACGCCGAACTGGGTGCGGTGTTCTACATCTTCGACATCCCCCACGGCGACTCCCGGGTGGTGGTCGAACGGGCCCGGCGCTGCATGAACTGCCATGCCAATGAGGACACGCTGCGGGTTCCGGGGTTGTCGGTGAAGTCGGTGGCGCCGAATCCCGGAGGCGGCAGCCTCGACACCTTCCACCCGGGCCGATCGGGACATGCGATCCCGCTCGCCGAGCGCTTCGGTGGCTGGTACGTGACGGGCACCGGCGGCTTCGACGGGCACTGGGGCAATCGGATGGGAAGACTGGCTCAGGGCGAGCTCAGCGCGACTCCGCTCGAGCCGGGTTCACGATTTTCCTGGGGGCGCTATCCCGTGGCCACCAGCGACCTCCTGGTCCACCTGCTCCATGGGCATCAGGTGGGCGGGGTGAATCGGTTGATCCGCGCGCAATACCGGTTCCGCGAACTCCGTCACCGGAACGGCGGCCGGTTGCCGGCGGCACTGCCGAGCGATGTGGAGTCCGAATTGGAGGATCTGCTGGGCTACCTGCTCTTCGCGCAGGAGGCGCCCCTGCCCCCGGGCGGCATCACGGGCGATCCGGCCTTCCGCACGGCCTTCGCCCGGAACCGGAGGAGTGTCGGTGGTCACTCGCTCAAGGACCTGGACCTGCGGACGCGACTGATGCGCCACCGCTGCAGCTACCTGTTGCATGCACCCTTCTTCGAGGGGCTGGATGCCGATCTGCGGACGCGACTCCTGCGCGATCTGGACCGGTCGCTGACCCCGGGAAAGCGGACCGCGGCTTCCCGCCACCTGGGTGACGATGAAGCCGCGGTCATTCGGACCATCCTCAGGGCGACCGTGCCGGGATTCCCGACCGGGGAGCGCTGAAGAGACGACCGACCGGTCGTTCAGTGCTTGGCCTTCTCGGTCTTCTCGCCGGCGGCCGTCCATCCGGAGATGCCGGCGGACATGTGCTTCACGTTCTTGTAGCCGAGCTTCTCGGCGGCCTCGGCGGCGGCCTTGTAGGCCTTGCACCGCGGTCCGCCGCAGTAGGCGACGATGAGCGAGGACTTGTCGGCCGGGAGGGACTTGGCGAAATCCTTCTCGATGGCGTCGAAGTCGAGGGCGCCCGGTACATGGCCCTTGGCATAGGATTCGGTGCCGTTGACATCGATGAACACGGCCTTCTTGGAGGCCACCAGGGCCTTGACCTCCTTGATGCTGATGTCGGGGAACTCTCCGGCGAAGACGGAGGCGGACAGGAACACGGAAGCGGCGAGCGCGAGGAGTTTCTTCATATCGCAGGCAAGGTCGGTCGGAACCCGCGGCAGGCAAGCAGAAAGTCTCGACCCCGCGGCGCGGGATGCTCTGCTTTGGGGACATCGATCCCCCGGATGGCCTACGCCATGCAACACCTCCTTCCATTCCGGTTCCGCGGTTGGGCCGCCGCCGTGGCCACCGGCCTCTGGGTCGTTGCGGCCACCGCCGGGGAAGGGACACCTCCGACGGCCCCGGACACCCACTGGGCCTTCGCGCCGCTGAGCCGGGCCGACCCCCCGCGACCCAGGGCGGCGGCGTGGGCGCGGACGGTCCCGGATCTGTGGGTCCTGGAAGGTCTCGAACGGGCGGGGCTCGAGCCGTCGCCCGAGGCCGACCGCATCAGCTGGCTGCGCCGCGTCCATTTCGACCTGACCGGATTGCCCCCGACCCCGGAGGCGGTGGAGGCCTTCGGGCGGGATTCCCGCCCCGACGCCCACGAGCGGGTGGTGGAGGCGCTGCTGCAGTCGCCGGCCCACGGAGAGCGTTGGGGCCAGCATTGGCTGGACGTGGTGCGCTACGCCGACACCCACGGCTTCGAGGTCAACACCGAACGTCCCCACGCCTGGCCCTACCGCGACTACGTGATCCGCGCCTTCAACGCCGACACGCCGTTCCCGGAGTTCATCCGCGAACAACTCGCCGGGGACCAGATCGGCCGGGATGCCGCCACGGGATTCCTGGTCACGGCGTCGGTGCTGCTGCCCGGGCAGATCGGTGCCGACGACGTCTCCAAGCGCCTGGCCCGCCAGGACGCCCTCGACGAGATCGTGGTCAACACCTCCCAGGCCTTCCTCGGGCTGACCGTCGGCTGCGCCCGGTGCCACGACCACAAGTTCGACCCGGTCTCCTCGCGCGATTACTTCGGCATGCAGGCCTTCTTCGCGGGGGTCGAGTACGGCGACCGGGAATTGAAGGACCCGGAATCGGAGGCCCGCCGGGAGGACATCCGCCGCTGGAAACAGCGCAAGGCGCTCGTGGAGTCCGAATTGTCCCGGATCGAGCCGGAGGCGCGGCCGGCCTCACCCTCGGGTTCGGCCCCGGGGCGACCGGCGGTCAGGGCCCGGGGGAACTCCGACCGATTCCCGCCCGTCACCACCCGCCGGGTGCGCTTCACGGTGCTCGAGACCAACTCCTTGGAACCCTGCATCGACGAACTGGAGGTCTGGGACCCCGAGGCGCGCAACGTGGCCCTGGCCACCACCGGCACCACGGTGCGCTCCTCGGGCGACACCACCGTGGAGAACCGCCATGAACTGCGGTTCATCCACGATGGCGTCCACGGCAATGCGCACAGCTGGATGTCGAACGAAAAGGGGCGCGGCTGGGTGATCCTCGAATTCCCGGAACCCCGACGCATCGACCGGGTGACCTGGGCCCGCGATCGGGAGGGCGAATTCTCGGACCGCCTCGCCACGGCCTACCGGATCGAGGTCGGCACCGACTCCGGCGGCTGGATGACGGTCGCCGACGCCTCCGACCGGAAGCCCTTCGAAGGCAGGAACCCGACCTCCGATGAATGGCAGGTGCCGCTGGACGGGTTGCCTCCGCACGCCCGAGACCGGGCCAGGTCCCTGCGGGACGAACGCCTCGGACTCGAGCGGGCCATCGCCGGCGCGGTGGCGTCACAGCAGGCCTTCGCCGGCCTCTTCCGCAAGCCGGACCGCATCCACCTGTTGCGCCGGGGCGATCCGGAACAACCCGGGTCCGAGGTCCCGCCCGCGGTTCCGGAGGCGTTGGGGAACCTGAGGCTGCCGGCCGAGGCCCCGGAGGCGCAGCGGCGGCGTGCCCTGGCCGAGTGGCTCGCCCGACCCGATCAGGCCCTGGTGGCGCGCGTGACGGTCAACCGCGTCTGGCAGGGGCATTTCGGCATCGGCCTGGTGGACACCCCCAACGACTTCGGCCGCATGGGCAGCCGTCCCTCGCATCCGGGGCTCCTCGACTGGCTGGCTCGCGAGTTCGCCGAGCAGGGCGGCTCCTTGAAACAGCTGCACCGTCGGATCGTCCTGTCGTCGACCTACCGACAATCGTCCGCCCATCGCCGCGATGCCGCGGCCCGCGACGCCGATGGACGGCTGCTGTGGCGCTACCCGCCCCGACGCCTCGACTCCGAACCGATCCGGGACGCCATGCTCGCCGTGTCCGGGGAGCTCCAACGGCAACGCGGGGGCCGGGGCTTCGACCTCTTCGATCAGCGGGGCGGCCTCAGCGGCTTCAAGCCGGTCGAATCGTTCCCGCCCGACGGCCTGCGCCGGATGATCTACGCCCACAAGGTGCGCCGGGAACCCGAGGCGGTCTTCGGGGCCTTCGACTGCCCGGACGCCGGCCAGAGCACGGCCCGACGCCGGGAATCGACGACGCCCATCCAGGCCCTCAACCTGTGGAACAGCCGATTCACCCTCGAGCGGGCCGCGGCGTTCGCCCGAAGGGTGAGCCTCGAGGTCGGGAACGATCGCCACGAGCAGGTCCGACGGGCCTTCCTGCTGGCCCTGTCCCGACCGGCCACCCGGGACGAGGAACTCGAGGCGGTGGAGGCCGTGCGCGGCCATGGACTGGAGGCCCTGTGCCGGGCCCTCCTCAACAGCAACGAATTCCTTTTCATCCCATGAACTCCGGCCCCGATGCGCTCTCCGTCCAAGGGCAGGAACTGCTCGACCGCCGCGGATTCCTGGGTCGCAGCGCCACCGCCCTCGGATCGGTGGCCCTGACCCACCTGCTCGGCCGGCAAGGACTGCTGGCGACCCCTGTCGGCGCGGCCGGGATTCCGGCCGATCCCGCCCATCCCTACCGACCGCGCCCGCCACATTTCCCTCCCCGCGCCCGCAACGTGATCGTGATCTTCTGCGCCGGGGCGGTCAGCCAACTGGAGACCTGGGACTACAAGCCCGAGCTCCATCGCTGGGACGACAAGCCGATGCCCGGCGGCCCGGCCGTCACCTTCCAGGGTCCCGCGGGCAACCTGGCCCGACCCCAGTACGCCTTCCGGCCCCGCGGACAGACCGGCAAAATGGTATCGGACCTCATCCCGCACCTGGCCGAACTGACCGACGAGTTCGCCTTCGTCCACTCGCTCACCAGCAAGAGCAACACCCACGGACCGGCCGAGAACTTCCTGTCCACCGGCTTCGCGCTCGACGGATTCCCGAGCCTCGGATCATGGATCGGCTACGCGCTGGGCACCGACAACCAGGACCTGCCGGCCTTCGTCTCGCTGCTCGACCCGCGCGGGGTCCCGCAGAACGGATCGAACAACTGGGGCTCGGGCTTCCTCCCGGCGACCTTCCAGGGAACGACCTGGAGCGCGCAGAACCCCGTGCGTCACCTGTCGGCCCCGGGAGTCGGCCAGGCGGCCGACGCGGCGGCCCGTCGTCTTCTCGGACAGCTGAACCAGCGCCACCTTGAGCAGCACCCGGGAGACGAGCGGCTGGCCGCCCGGATCGCCAGCTATGAACTGGCGGCGCGGATGCAGCTCAGCGTGCCCGGGATCAGCGATCTGTCCACCGAGCCCGCCCATGTCCTGCGAAGCTATGGGGCCGACGACACGCGCAACCCGATCAAGGCCGGCTTCGCCAAGAACTGCATCCTGGCCCGCCGTCTGGTCGAGAAGGGCGTCCGGTTCGTGCAGCTCTTCAACGGCGCCTACGCCAGCGGAGGCGAACTGAACTGGGACGGCCACAACAAGCTCAAGGAACAGTACGACCGCCACGCGGCCATCCTCGACCAACCCGCCGCGGCCCTCATCCGCGATCTGCGACAGCGCGGGCTCCTGGAGAGCACGCTGGTGGTGTGGTGCACCGAGTTCGGGCGCATGCCGTTCTTCCAAAAGGGCGCCCAGGGACGGGACCACAACCCGGACGGATTCACCTGCTGGATGAGCGGGGCCGGCGTCCGGAAGGGGGTGAGCCATGGCGTGACCGACGAACTCGGTCGGGCGGCGGTGAAGGACATCCATCCGCTCTACGACTTCAACGCGACCATCCTGCACCTGCTCGGACTCGACCATGAGCGGCTGACCTTCCAGCACAACGGCGTGCAGCGCCGCCTGACCAATGTCGAGGGTCAGGTGATCCGGGAAATCCTCGCCTGATCCCGGATTCCCGGGCCCGGGAGCCTGCCACCGTCCGGCTCCATCCTCGCCTTGTCCTTGCCTTGTGGACGCTTCGGGCCTACCGATTGCCACAGGTTTCCGGTCCGGAACCGGTTTCTCCCACCGCATGTCCACTCTCGTCGATACCCCGGTCCCCTGGTGGCAGGTGATGACCATCGGCCGGAACCCCCGGACCACTCTGGTGCGTCTGGCCATCACGCTGGTCCTGGTCTTCATCGGCTTCCGGGTGTCCATCCAGCCGATCCTCGTCCAGGGCATCAGCATGCAGCCCACCTACAAGGACGGCCAGCGGCGCTTCCTCAACCAACTGGCCTACCGGTTCGCGCCCCCGCAGAGGGGCGACGTGATCGGCATCCGCGAGGCGGGCAAGCAGGTGCTGCTGCTCAAACGGGTGATCGGCCTCCCGGGCGAGCGGTTCCGCATCGTGCAGGGCACCGTGCTCATCAACGGCGAGCCGCTCGAGGAACCCTACCTGTTGCCTCCCACCAACGGGGTCCGGAATCCCGCCCGATGGAACGTGCCCGAGGTGCGGCTCGAGGAGGACGAGCACTACGTCATCGGCGACAACCGTTCCATGCGACAGGACGACCACTACTTCGGCATCGTCGGTCGCGACCGCATCGTCGGCCGCCTGATGAACCCATGAGCCCCGCCCTTCGGAAGACCCTGGCCGCGATCGTGATCACCGGCCTCGTGGCGCTGGGGTTGTGGTGGATCCTGCCCTCCGAAGAGCAACGCATCCGGAAGGTGCTCGAGCAGGCGCGCGCCTCGGTGTCCGCAGGGGCCCAACCCGCCGATGGACTCGCCCTGCTGGCCCGCGTGGGACGATTGACCCAATGCCTGACCCGGGATGTGGAGGTGCAGGTGGATGTGTTCGGCGGACTCTCCGGGAATCTCACCGGCGTCGACGAGGTCCGGGCGGCGGCGGCCGGCATGGTCCAGCAGTTCCCCGGCCTCGAGGTGCGGCTCAGCGAGATCCAGGTCGGCGTCCTCGAGCCCACGACGGCGAAGGCGACCTTCGTGGCCTCCATCGACACGGGGTCCCGCAACGGCCGGACCGCGCAGGAATTCGAGCTTCGCTTCAGGAAATGGGAGGGCCGCTGGTACATCTCCCGGGTCTCAACGGTCCGGGCGCTCCGTTCCCGTTGATCCGGACCGGCGCGGATCGGCGGCGATGGCATCCCGGAACCCCCGGCCGGAGGAAACCCTTGGTGACATCCCCCGAGGGAGCGATACCCTTCGACCCCATGAAGACGCTGCTCATCTTCGCCTGTCTGGGCCTCTCCATCGGCGGCGGCCATCTCTGGGCCATCGCCCTCAATTTCCACCTGCCGGTCGCCCTGTCGGTCGTCGGTGCGCTGGCCACGGTGAGCGGCGGCCTGTTGGCGGGCCTGATCGGCGCCTCCGACGAGATCGAGGGCTGAGTCGATCGAGGCTGGGATCTCTCCGAGCGGGGCCGTGCCCGCGTTCAGCGACCGCCCCGGAGCAACCGCCGCAGCGCCGCGCGCGGATCGGCCACCAGTTCCGGCGTCACCTCGAAGCCGCGGACACGGCTGGAAGGCAGGGCGAACTTGAGTTCGCGGAAGACCCGCTCGCACACCGTCATCAGGCCACGGGCCCCGGTGTTCTCCTGGTCGGCCATCCGGGCCAGGCTTTTCAGGCCGTCGTCGGTGAAGACGACCTCGATGCCGTAGGCGGCGAAGGCCCGTTCGTATTGGTGGATCAGGCTGCTCTCGCTCTTGCGCAGCACGTTGAACAGGTCGTCGGCATCCAGCCCGTGGCAGGCCACCCGGACCGGCAGGCGGCCGACGAACTCGGGCTCGAGACCATATTGGATGAAGTCGCCGGTCATCGCCCGGGCGAAGAGTTCATCGATGCCGATCCGGGAGATCCGGGAGGCGGTCCATTTCGGGTCGGCCGAACCGCTGGACGTGGCGGTCAGCAGGCGGGAACGGATGATCCGGTCGAGCCCCGCGAACGCCCCGCTCACGATGAAGAGGATGTGCCGGGTGTTGATGGTCTCCGGTTGAGCGCCCCCGTTGCCCCGCATCGCCGACATGGCGTTCTGGATCTGCGCGTTCATGTCGTTGGGTGAGACGACCGGGACGTCGCCGTCCTCCATCAGCTTGAGGAGGTTCGTCTGAACGCCGCGCCCCGAGACATCGCGCCCGGCGCCCTCGGTGCGCGTGGCCAGCTTGTCCACCTCGTCTAGGTAGATGATCCCGTGCTCCGCCCGCTTCACGTTGCCCCCGGCGCGGCGGACGAGGTCGCGGACCAGATCGTCGACATCGCCGCCGACATACCCGGTCTCGCTGAACTTGGTGGCATCGGCCTTCACGAACGGCACGCCGATGAGTTCGGCGGCCGAGCGGATCAGGTGGGTCTTGCCCACTCCGGTCGGACCCAGCAGCAGGACGTTCTGCTTCTGGTAGAACGGGGCGTCCACGCCCTCGCGCGTCATCCGCACATGCTGGAAATGATCGCACAGCGCCACACCCAGGACCTTCTTGGCCTCGGACTGGCCGATGACGAAGCGATCGAGGTGCCGGGCGATCTCGCGCGGCTTGAGGTCGAAGGTGAACTGCTCGGAAGGACTGGCGACCGCCGCGACCTCGGGCTTGGACCAGGACGCCTCGTCACCCCGGGTCGTCCGGCGGGCGGCGGATGCATTCTTCCGGGGAGCGGGGCCCCGGGTGACAGGACCCAGGGCGTTGGGATGACCGGACGGGGAGGCGGTGGGATTCTGGGGCATGTCAGGATGCAGCGTTGGAGCTGCTCAGGCAGCCTTCCGGAATCATGGAGCCGATCCGGTGAAATCCAAACGTCGATCTTGCCGGAGACGCGGAGCAGGTCGGAACCCCCGGCACCGCGATTGACCCGTGGGGTTTTCACGCAAGACTGAGGCATGCCCCGCGAATCCGCGACGGCCCGGCGTCAGCGCGTCGGCGCCCTGATGGAGCGCCTCCGGTCCACCTACCCGGAGGCCCACTGCGAACTGCGCTTCTCCAACCCACTGGAACTGCTGGTGGCCACCATCCTCTCGGCCCAGTGCACCGACCGGCAGGTGAACATCGTGACCGAATCCCTGTTCCAGAAATACCGGTCGGCACAGGACTATGCCGATGCCGATCCGGAGACCTTCGCCCAGGACATCCGCCGCATCGGCCTGTACCGCAACAAGGCGCGCAACATCCAGTCATGCTGTCGGGTGTTGGTGGAGGCACACGGGGGAAGGGTTCCCGCGAACATGGAGGCGCTCGTGGCTCTCGATGGGGTGGGCCGGAAGACGGCGAACGTGGTCCTCGGAAACGCCTTCGGCATCGAAGCGGGGATCGTGGTCGACACGCATGTCTCCCGATTGTCGCAGCGGTTGAAGCTCACCGCTCAGACCCATCCGGAGAAGATCGAGCAGGACCTCCTCCAATGGGTGCCGCGGTCCGAATGGACGCTGTTCAGCCATTGGCTGATCTGGCATGGCCGGCGCCGCTGCGGGGCACGATCGCCGGATTGCGGGGCCTGCGAGATCCGGGATCTCTGCCCCTCGGCCCCCAGGTGAGGCCGGGCGCGG
>JBEGWF010000193.1:0-15541 GCA_041177965.1 Verrucomicrobiota bacterium
GAGCCCCGTGCCTGAAAAACTCCAGGCCGACTGGGAGCGCGAACGCATTCCGTTCATGATCCTCCGCAACACGACCGTCGATCGGAAGGGGCCATGAAGCGGTCCGTCGCCCTGGCATCCCGGGTCGCCCCGGCGGTCCTGTCCGCGCTGCTGGTGTTCGCCGGACCGGTCGGATCGGTCCAGGGCCGGGAAACCCGAGCCGCCGCAGGGGCCGGGGTGGCAGGCGAGGCGACGGGGACCGGGGAGGCTGGGCCGGGTTTCCGGAGATGGCGTCTGCCCGCACCGCCGACGGCGGGTGCCGGCTTCCGGCCGGTCGATCCGACACGGTCGGGAGTCCGCTTCACCCACTCGCTAGCCGAGGCGTCGGCCGCCCGCAACCGGATTCTCGAGAACGGATCCGGCGTGGCGCTCGGCGACGTGGATGGCGACGGCCGACCCGACATGTACTTCTGCAGCCTCGAGGGCACCAATGCCCTGTACCTGAATCGGGGCGGCTGGCGCTTCGAGGAGGCGGCCCGAGCCTCCGGGGTCGAATGCGGGGGTCAGGCCTCGACCGGTTGCCTGATGCTCGATGTCGATGGCGATCGCGACCTGGACCTGCTGGTCAACGCGCTCGGCGGCGGCACCCGCCTCTTCCTCAACGACGCCCGCGGCCGGTTCACCGAATCCACCAACAGCGGGTTCGCCCGGCGATTGGGGGCCACCTCGATGGCCGCCGCCGACCTCACCGGGGACGGCCTGCCCGAGGTCTATGTGGCCAACTACCGCACCACCACCTACCGCGACGGGTTCGACGGGGCCAGGCCCTCCCTCCGGATGGTCGACGGAAGGCCGGTGGCGGTGCCCGCGTCGCGCTTCGGGGCCACCCGGGTTCGTGGTGGCGGCGTGATGGTCAACGAGCGCGGTGAGGTCGACATCCTGTACCGCAACAAGGGAGGCGGATCCTTCGGGCCGGTGTCGTGGACGGCGGGCGCCTTCCTCGATGCCCAGGGCCGTCCCCTGACCGAGCCGCCCCACGACTGGGCCCTGAGCGCCGCCTTCCGCGATCTCGATGGCGACCTGCTCCCCGAGCTCTACGTCTGCAACGACTTCGTCCTGTCGCGGGACGGGTTCTGGCGCAACACCGGGGCGAAGGGACTCCAGGCAACCGCTCCCGAGGCGATCCGCCAGATCCCCATGTCGTCGATGGGGGTCGATTTCGCCGACATCAACCGCGACGGGATCGACGACTTCATCGTCGTGGACATGCTCGCGCGCGATCCGGCCGCCCGGCAGCGCCAGCGGGCCAACCACCTCACGGCCTTCGACTGGCCCATCCACGACCCTTCGTTCCGGCCCGAGATGTCCCGCAACATGCTGTTCCTGGGCCGGGGCGACGGCACCTACGCCGAGATCGCGCAGATGGCGGGGGTCGCGGCCACCGACTGGTCGTGGTGTCCCGTCTTCCTCGACGTCGATCTCGACGGGTACGAGGACCTGATCGTGGGCACCGGCAACGACCACGACGTCCTCGACGCCGACCTCCTGCGTCAGGTGCGTGGCACCGACGGGCGCGACGCCGCCGGGGACGCCGTCGAGAATCTGCGCAGGTTCCCCAGGCTCGAGACCCCGATGGCCGTGTTCCGCAACCGGGGCGACCTGACCTTCGAGGACATGGCGGCCCGGTGGGGACTGGCGGGTCCGGGCATCCGCCATGGCATGGCCCTGGCCGACCTCGACGGCGACGGCGACCTCGACCTGGTGGTCAACCGATTGCAGGGCCCGGCGGAGTTGCACGAGAACGTGGGATCCGCGCCCCGCGTCGCCGTTCGACTCCGGGGCGCGGTTCCCAACACCGGTGGGATCGGGGCCCGGATCCGCCTGCTGGGGGGCCGCGTGCCGGAGCAGGGGCAGGAGATGATGTGCGGCGGTCGCTACCTGTCCTGCGACGAGGGGCTTCGGGTGTTCGCGGCGGCCGCCCAGGGTCCGATGGTGCTGGAGGTCCGATGGCGCTCCGGCAGGGTGTCGCGTATCGAGGGGGTCGAGCCGGGTCACCGGTACGAGGTCGACGAGGCGGGGGCCGGTCCCGCGACCACGCCGCCGCCGCCGCCGGCGGCGGAAACCGCGCTGTTCACCGGGGTTTCCCCGGTGCTGGCGCATGTCCACGACGATCCGCCCTTCGACGATTTCCAGATCCAGCCGCTCCTTTCCCGGCGTCTGGGCGAGCTCGGCCCGGCCCTCGCCTGGTGCGACCTCGATGGTGACGGGGACGACGACCTGCTCGTCGGCTCCGGGGCCGGTGGATCGCCCGCCGCCTTCCTGGGCGATGGGCGGGGTGGCTTCACGCGGCGGGTCGACCCGATCCTGCCCACTCCCTCGCCCCTCGATACGGCCGGCCTCCTGGGTCTGGACCTCCCCGGGGGATCCCGTGAGGTGGTGGTGGGCGTCTCCGGGCAGGAGGACCCCGGATCGCAGCGGCCCCGCGCCCGCATCCGGGTCGCCGGGTCCGCCGACGCCGGGCCGCTGGAGCCCGGGTCGGTGTCGTCCTCCGGTCCGATCGCCGCCGGCTTCGTGGCGGGTCGGTCCGGGATGGTGCTGTTCATCGGCGGAAGGTCGATCCCCGGCCGCTATCCGGAGGCGGCCGACTCGGGGCTGTGGATGCGCGAGGGGAACCGCTGGAGGCCCGAGGCCGCGGCCACGGAGGCGTTCCGCTCGGTGGGATTGGTCAGCGGCGCGGTGTTCACCGATCTGGATGGCGACGGCCATTCGGAGCTCGTGGTGGCCTGTGATTGGGACAGTCCGAAGGTCTTCTCTTGGATCGACGGGGTCCCGGTGGATCACACCGAACGGTGGGGTCTGCGCGATCTCACCGGGTGGTGGCATTCGGTGCAGGCCGCCGACTGCGACGGTGACGGGCGCATGGACCTGGTGCTCGGCAACTGGGGGCGCAATTCGCGCTTGCAGGACCACCTCGCCCGACCCGCGCGCGTGCACTATGGCGACGCCGACGGAGACGGCCGCCTGGAGATCCTCGAGGCGTTCTGGCACGCGGGATCCGCCCGCTGGCTGCCGTGGCGCGACGCCGAGACGGTGGGCCGGTCCTTCCCCGGCCTGGCCGAGCGCCTGCCCACCTTCCGCGCCTATGGCCAGGCTGCGATCGGCGACATCCTCGGAAGCCGCGCCGCCGATTTCCGCGTCCGGGAGGCCGGCACGGGAGACTCGCTCGTGCTGTTGAACCGGGGTGGCCGCTTCGAGCGGAGGCCGTTGCCGGTGGAGGCCCAGATGGCCCCGGTCTTCGGCATCGCCGCGGCCGATTTCGACGGCGATGGGCGCGAGGACCTCGCCCTCGCCCAGAATTTCTTCGGGGTGGAGCCCGAGACCTCGCGCCTCGATGCCGGCCGTGGACTGGTCCTGCTGGGTCGGGGGGATGGCACTTTCCGTCCGCTGGACGCCCGCCGTTCCGGGGTGGTCGCCTGGGGCGAGCAGCGTGCCTGCGCCACCGCCGACTTCGACGGCGACGGGCGCACCGACGTCGCCCTGTCCCAGAACCGGGGGGCGACCCTGTTGTTCCGGAACACCGGTGCGCGTCCCGGATTGCGGGTCCGGTTGGAGGGTCCGGCCGAAAATCCCGCGGCGATCGGAGCCCGCCTGCGCCTCGGTGACGCCAAGGACCCCGGTGCGGCCCGGGAGATCCACGCGGGCGGCGGCTACTGGTCGCAGGACTCGGCCTGGCCGGTGCTGGCCCTGCCGGCGGGGCCAGCGACCCTCCGCGTGATCTGGCCCGGGGGTGGGTCCACCGAGAATGCCGTTCCGCCGGGCGCCCGAGAGATCCGCGTGAAGCGGACCGCCGCATCGGCCGAGATCACCGTCCTGCGCTGAGTCCGGGTTCCGCGGGTCGAAGCCTCAATCCGTGCCGCCGGGTTTCAGCGGCGGCCCGTCAACGGACCGGGGGCCGCGCCGCCCGTGCGGACCTGGGTCCGCGTGGTGATCACGACCTCGTCGCCCGTGAACCGCAGGGCGTGGGTGGTCTGGAACGGGGTGCCGGTCGCGCAGATCTTGACCGTCCAGGTGTCGTCCGAGGTCCAGGCGCCGCTGGCCGCGAGGGATTCCTCCGGCAGGGGCCGGGTCGGTCCCTTCGGGGAATCTCCGAGCAGCCCTCGGCCGGTCATCCAGCGTCCGTGGCCGCACCGCAGCGATTGGGTCTTGCCCGAGAAGGTCCGCGTGAGCACCCAGCCTTCGGGACCGGAGGTGTCGAGGCTCAACGATTCGAGGCCGCCATCGTTGTCGGCGAAACGATACGTCTTGCCCAGCACCGAGGCGGCCGCGGGTGCGGTCGCGCCTCCCGACGGGGTGGGCACCCGCAGTCCGAGCAGGCGCCGTTCGAGCCGTTCCCTGGCGGCGGCATCCGCCTTCAGCGGACCCTTGTGGAAGGCCGGCAGCAGCGTCTCCCAAAGCCGGTTCAGCAGGCCGGGCATGTCGCCGACACCGGCCGTCACCGCGATGACGGCATCCTGATCGGGCAGCACGACACAGAACTGTCCGAAGGCCCCGTCGCCCCGATAGGCTCCGTGCCGGCACCGCCAGAACTGGTACCCGTAGCCCTGTTCCCAATCGCTGTCCGGATTGCTGCCATTGGAGACCTGTCGGGAGGTCGCCTGCCGCACCCAGGCCTCCGGGATCCATCGCCGCCCTTCCCAGATGCCGCGTCGGAGGTAGAGCTGCCCGAACTTGGCGATGTCCTCGGTCCGGAGACGCAGGCCGTATCCGCCGAGGCTGATCCCCTGGAAGTTGGTGTCCCAGCGCGCCCCGGTGATCCCCAGGGGCTCGAAGAGGCGGGGCCTCAGGTATTCGGCGGTGTTCGTGCCGGAGACCTTCTGGATCAGGGCCGACTGCAGGAAGGTGGCCGGGGTGTTGTACTTGAAATGGGTGCCCGGTTTGTGGAGGACCGGATGCGCCAAGAAGGACCTCGCTGAAACCAAGGCCGGCGCGACCGGGGACTCGTCCTGATGGCCGGTGCTCATGGTGAGCAGGTCCCGGATCCGCATGGCCCGCAGGTTCGGACCCGGCGACGGGGGCGCGTCGTCCGCGAAGTGCTGCAGCACGGGGTCGTCGACCCGGAGCAGCCCTTCGGCCACGGCCAGTCCGACGGCGGTCGAGGTGAAGCTCTTGCTCAGCGAGAACAATTCGTGCGGGGTTTCGGCGTCGTAAGGGCCCCACCACCCCTCGGCCACGACATGGCCGTGGCGCACCACCATCAGGCTGTGGACCTGGTCCATCCGGTCGAGGGCCTCGACGGCCGCCAGGAGCGCGTCCGAAGGGATGCCTTGGCGCTCCGGTGTGCTGCGTGGCAGGTGGAGAGAACCGGCCCGGGCCCAGGCAGCGGCGCTCGCGAGGATCAGCAGGATCCCGAAGGCCTTTCCAACGCGGGGAAGAGTCATGGAGAGGGCCTAAGAATGGCCGCGGGCCATCGCCCTGCCAAGCCCGCCTCCGGTGCCATCACCCGGTCCCGGTTTCCCGGAAGCACCCATGGAATTAGAGGGTAAAATATAAAAAAGAACGTAACGCTAAAATATGTGTTACGTGCATCTATGTTTTACTGACATAGTTTTTCTATAGCCATGGTTTGAGGTGGAGCGGTCCGTCGTCCCTGGGTCCAGAGGGTGAAGACTCGCGGGTCCGGGTGGTTCCGCCTCAACCATGGCGTCCGGGGCTTGGTGGCCTCGGACGGGCTCACAGTCGGTTGGGTGGGGTTCGCTCCCGTCGCTCAATCTCTGAAAAGAAGCAACGCAGTCGAAAGTCGCCGCCGAAACAAACGGTATTGTCATCCTTCGCTCCGATTCGCCCTGTCGGGAAGGCCTGATGTCCGCCATGTCCCTCCAATAGAAACCGGCAATCCAACAACCATATGATCATGAATGCCTCCGTATCGTCCCAGGGAACTCGGTTTCCCCGGATCTTTGTCGTGGAAGAGAATGCTCTCATCCGCCTGGCCGTCCGCCGCCTCGTCGCGGAAGAGCCCGGGTGGACCCTGATCGGGGAGTCCGGCTCCTCCCGTGAAACGCTCTCCTGCCTCCAATCCATGGAGGTGGACGTGGTGATCCTGGAATTGGCGACTTTGGATGGTGCCGGCATGGACCTGATCCAGGATCTGCATCTTCGCCACCCGAGGGTCCGCATCCTCGTCCTGTCGTCCCATTCGGAGGAATTGTTCGCACACCGCGCACTCCATGCCGGGGCCGACGGATTCATCTCGAAGGGGGAACCGCTCGACACCATCCGGTCGGCCATCGCCAAGGTCGCCAACGGGGAGACCTACATCAGCCCGGAGGCCTCGGCCCGATTCGCCCTCAAGTACCTCGGCGTCGGGGTCTCGGCGGGTTCCTCGAAGCTCGACGGGCTCAGCAATCGCGAACTGCAGGTCTTCCGGTTGCTGGGTTCGGGTCAGACCACCCGCAGCACCGCCGAGGTCCTCGGCATCAGCGTCAAGACGGTCGAGACGCACATCGAGCACCTGAAGCGCAAGCTGGGTGTCCACTCCGGGGCCGCGTTGATCCACAAGGCGGTCCAATGGATGGAGCGTGGCCTTCTGCAATAGGGCGTCTTCCGGTTCGTTCACAGGAATCCCAGGATCGCGTCGTTGGGATTCTCACGGATTCAAACACCATCGCCCGCCTGAGGGGCATGGGGGATTCCATGATCCATAAAATCAGGAGCCGCCTGATTTATCACAACGGGGATCACGTTCAGAGTGTCCGAACCAACTCGGTATCACCGGTGGTAGACAATCGTTTTGAGATACGGATCCCCCATGAACAAACCACAGCGACAGTTAGGAAGCCAACCGCACGGGCCGACGGTTCCCACCGATGCCGGTTTCAAAGGCGGGCCTCGGGTCGTCCCGTCCGCTGCAGGCGTGGGCAATCCATCTCAGAATCGTCCGGAGGCCGGGCGCGGCCCGGGTCGGAACGACGTCACCGCCCATTGAATCGACCGACCATGAACGCCTCACAGGGGAATCTCCCTTCGATCCGCCGGTTGGTTCTGATCGATGAATTGCCGCTCTATCGCCGGGGAGTCGTCGAGTTGCTCCGCCATGAGAGGGACCTGAGGGTGTGCGGTGAGTTTCCCGATCGGCAGGGGGCCCTCGCCGCCATCGAGTCGCTCGGGGCCGATCTGGTGGTGATGGAGTTGTCCCGCTCGGACGGTGCGGGAGTGGATCTGATCAAGGACCTGCGCCTCCGCCAGCCCCGGCAGCGCATCCTGGTGCTGTCCCAGTTCCCCGAGACGCTTCACGCCGAGCGGGTGCTCCAGGCCGGAGCCTCGGGCTTCGTCTCCAAGTACGAGGACGATGCGGTGATCCTCTCGGCCATCCGCGCGGTTCTGGAGGGACGGACCTATTTCAGCGCCAGGGTCTCCGCCCAGTTGGCCCTGCGGTATCTCGGGGTCGGCGCGATGGAACCCTCCTCCCCGATCCAGGGCCTCACCAACAGGGAACTCCAGGTGTTCCGTTTGATCGGAGCGGGAAAACCCACACGGGGAATCGCCACCGCGCTCGGTCTCAGCGTCAAGACGATCGAGACCTACCTCGAGCACCTCAAGCGCAAGCTGGGCGTGACCTCCGGAGTGGCCCTCACCCACCGGGCGGTCCAGTGGGTCGAGCGCGGGATGGCCGACTGAAGGTGCCCTGCAGGGATGTCCGGTCTTCGCGAGGTTCGGGGGCATCGCCCTCGTCACGAGGGCGATGGGGTCGCCCGCGTCCCGCGACCCCGACGGTCTTGCCTCGATCCGGGGACGGTTCCGGTCCCCGTCCATCCCGATCCCCTGACCCGGTGACGATGCGTGGATGAAGGGTGGAGGCGTCGTTGGGGGAATCCCCTCGAATGTTTTTCAGGTCGTTGTCCCGATACCCCGCCATCCCGGGATCTTCGAGACTGACCGGGTGAACCCCATCGTGGGGAGTCCACCAACATCCCATCCCTCCATGTTTCTCCGGAACCTCAAAGCGTCTGTCATTCGAACCGTAGGATCGGTGGTTTCTGAAATCGCTCCCTGGTGTGCTTCCAGTTGTCAACCAGCAGTGGCCCGACCGGGTTGTTCCGCTCCGGGCCGGGGGCGTGGGCGCCGTCGACCCGGGCGTCGTCAGGCTCCCGGATCCAGTCCCCGTGCCCTCCTGGGTCTGGCCGTGGTCGGTTTGGCGGCCTCCGTCATCCGTGCGGCGTCGCCCGCGCTGGACGGAAGGTTCGGTTGGAGCGCCCTTCTGGGCGGACCCACGGGCTCCCATGATGCCGTCGCCGATGTCCCGTCACCGGATTCCGCCGGGGATCTGGTGGGCGACACCCGTCATGGAACGCTTCTGGTGGCCCACGATCCCGGGGCCACGGACGCCCCCACCGATGACCGTCTCCTGTTCCGGTTGCGTCTGGGTTCCTCCGCGCCCGTCTCGGGAGGATGGGCCGGACTGGCCGTGGTGGGCGTGGATGCCAATGCCGATGGCCGGCTCGACCTCTTCATGGCATGGGATGGCACCGGTGCCTCTCCGCAGGTCCGATGGATGGATCCCGGGACGGGGCAGGGTGGGTCGCCCAACACGACCTTCACCTCCCTGCTGCCGGCGGGTTGGTTGCCCAACGGGGGAATCCAGCCTGCCACGGGGGAGACCGTCCAGGTCCGGCCGGTGACCTCCTACAACGACCCTCAGTGGGACGGCGATGCCGACCTGGGCGTTGATGCCGGGACCGACACCTTCATCTCGTGGAGCATTCCGCTGCCGGAGCTCCAGGCCGCCCTGGCCAAGCCGTCTCCGGTGGATGACCGGGGTCGGGAGGGACCCCGGGGATCGACCGGCATTCCGGCCGTGGGGACCGCCACGCCGGTCCGGTATGTCGCCTTCACCCAGACGGCTCCGGGTGCCGTGGACGGCGACATCAGCGGCGTGGGTCGTTGGTTCGACAGGAACGCCTCCTGGGAGGAGTTGGGAGCCTTCTCCGTCCTCGCGCCGCTGGGGGAACCGCGGGGATCCTTCCCGGAGGTCCGGATCCGCGGGCCCATCGACCCCGATGGAGTGCTCAACCGATCCGAGGATGCCGCGGTCCTCATCCGTGGGGAGGCGCCGGCCCTCGGTTGGGTGAAGTGCACGGTCGTGGACCGCGGCTCCGGCCGCCGGGTCTTCTGGGTCCGGGCCGATGCCGTCGGACGTTGGCAGACCACGGCCGACCTGTCCTCTTTCGACCAGGGAGAGTTGGCCCTCACCGCCGAATGGGTCGACGCCGACGGTTCTTCGGCGTCCGTTCCCGGAACGGCACCCGCACTGGCCGCTGTCATGCATGACCGGATCCCGTCGGAACTGACGCTCCTGCCAACCGACACCGCCGGGCGGCCGACGTTCACCGGGACCTCCGATCTCGCGGAGGGTTCGATGGTGACCCTCGAGCTGGATCATGACCATCGCCCGGAGACCCCGCCACTCGTGTATCGGTCCCCTGTCCGCTCGGGAGTCTGGTCCGTGGCGACCGCGACGGCGTCCCCGGTCTCCGGCGGGTGGCCGGTGGTGGCCATTGAGGCCAATGCCCGCGCCACCGCGCTGGCGACCGATGCGGCCGGCAATGCCACGACCGTCGTGGGTCTGACCCGTCCGACCGTGCGCCCCGCCGTCTCCCGGAGCCTGTCTCCTGTGCTGACGGGGACCTGGGTCCGGGAGCCCGGCGACCGGTTGACGGTCGCCGTGGGCGGGGCGACCTACGAGGTCGATGCCGAGTCGGACGGATGGTCGCTGGACCTGGCCACCGCGATCCCGGTGCAGGGAGCGCTGGTGCTGACCGCGGGGACCGCAGGCGAGGTCGAGGCCCGGGTGACCCGAGGATCGGTCTCCGTCACCGACTCCTCCTCGGGTGAACTGACCCTGCGGCCGCCGGTCACCGTGGGCATCGATGGCGGCGCCACGGCCGTGGGCATCGGTGCCTGGCCGATCCTGACCGGTGGATCCTCAGGTGCGGGAGGATTCGTGCTCGTCCGGTTCGATCCAGGGAACGATGGCGACCTCTCCGATGTGGTCGCCTTCAACGCGGTCACCGGTGTCGACGGACGTTGGACCCTCGACACGTCGACGGCGTCCCCGATCCTCGGCGGCGTGAATCCCGCGATGGGATTCCTCGGAGTCCATGGGGTCCGGGTCGCCGACGCCCGGGGATTGTCGACGGCGGAGCAGGTGCTCACCCGCGGCATTCCGGCGCTCACCATCGATGCGATCCGCTCCGAGGCGGCCTCCGATGCCCGGGCGCTGGTGGGCAACACCGGGAGCGGTGCCGCCTGGCTCAACGCCACCGAGGACGACCAGGTGCGCATCTCCGGTACCGCCAGCGGTTCCGGGATGGTGGACCTGACGGTCGCCGATCCCATGGGTCACGCCCTCGGGATCTCCGGTCTGCCCATCACCGACGGCGTGTGGACCACCCCCACGCTGGATCTGTCCCCGTTGGAGGAGGGTGTGCTGACCGTGACCGCGACGATCCGCGGCGCTCCCGTGACCGTCTCCGACACCACCGTGACCCACGACACCCTGGCCCCCCGGATCGCGATCACCACTCCCAGCGATTTGAAGAAGAACCCGGCCAACGTGACCGGTGTCGGTGAGCTTCCTTTGAAGGCGCTGACGGTCACCCTGCGCAACAGCGCGGACACCGCCTCCCTCTGCCCGTCGGTCACCGTGAGCACCCTTGCATCGGGAGACTTCAGCGCCTCCCTCAATCCGGGCAATGTCGGCGCCGCGCTGATCAAGGTGGCACCGGCGGCCCAGGAGACCGATGCGGCCGGGAACATCGTGCAGGGAGTCCAGAAGCTGCAGTCCATCACGGCCCAGACCTCCACGCGGACACTCTCCTTCCAGGCCATCGCCACCGACCAGCGGATCTCGTCGGGCGAGATCGTCGGCGGACTGCCGCTGGCCGGGGCCACGACCTTGAACGGCAGCGGATCGGTTCAGGTGACCGTTTCCGACGGCACCGCGACCCAGTCGGTCGGTGGCGTCCATTCGGGCGGGAGTTGGACCGCCACCCTGGCCCCTTCGCAGCTTCGGTCTCTGGCCAACGGGGTCCTCACCTTCACCGTCTCGGCCTCCGACGGGTCGGTGGTCATCCAGGGTGCCGCCTTGGCCCGGTTGGAGTTGGATTCCCCGCGATTGACCATCTCCGACGACACGGCTGGGACGGCCACCGGGAGCGTGACCTTCTTCCTCGATTTCTCCGAGCCGGTCGCGGGCTTCGATGCCGGCGACATCACGGTCGTCGGCGGAACCCCGGGTGCCTTCACGCGATCGACCGATGCCTCCTATTCGCTGGTCGTCACGCCTCCTCCATCCGGCCGAGGGATCCTGGGCGTCGCGGTGTCCGATCGCGCCGCCCGGGGCCTGGTGGCCAACCGGGACAGCACCCCCGGATCCGCCCGTCAGGAATACGACACCCGGGTCCCCATCGGCCCTCCCGCACTCGCCATCGACACCGGCCCGCTGGCCCAGGATCCCACGCCGCTCATTTCCGGAGTCACCTCGTTGCCGCCGGGCCTGCCCTTGAACGTCCGTGTCGACGCCGACAACGATGGCGTCGAGGAGTTGTCCTACGAAACCTGGGTCGCCCTGGATGGCCGATGGGTGTTGGATGTCGGAACCGACCTGCCCCGGTCGGGGACGGCACCGGCGGCGGGTCTGGAGCCCTCGGCCCGGATCACCGCCGTCGCCGAGCATCCCGCCCATGGGACCAACTCCGTCCCCGGGTTGAATCGCCCCACCGTCGATCCCCTGATCACCGCCTCCGGCCGACCGACCCTGACGGGCCGATGGACCCGGATTCCCGGGGACCACCTCCAGGTGAGCGTCGGCGGCAGGTCCTATTCGGAGCCGGCGTTGACGGTCGGAGCGACCCGTTGGTCGCTGCGTGTGGACTCGGACCTGACGGAGGGTGCCCACGAGGTGGTCGCGACCGTGCGTCGCTCCGGTGGCGCCGAGGTCGAGGATCCGACCGCCTTGGAATTGGTCGTGGACACCACGGCGGGAGTCACCATCGCCGGTGGGGCGACCGAGGATCGGACCATGGACACCACTCCGGTCGTCTCGGGAACCACGGTCGGGATCCCGCCCGGTGCATGGGTGGAACTGACCCTGGAGCCGGAGGCCGGTCCGCCGTCCCCCATCCGGTACCGCGTCCCGGTGGGTGCGGATGGCGGGTGGGTGTCGGAGGTCGGAGGGGCGGTCCCCGATTCCGGATCGGTGCCTGCGGGTGGACTCTCCGGTTGGATCCGGATCACCGCGTCGGTCTCGGATCCGGCGGGCAACACCGCCATCGATGCGCAGCGCCTGCTCGTGGATGGGGTCGCCCCCTCGTTGACGCTGACGCTCAACCCGACCACCCCCGACGCCCGTCCGTGGATCTCGGGACTGAGCGACCTTCCTCCGGGCGCCATGGTCCGGGTCTCGGTGGATCCGAACCACGACGGAGTCTGGGACGACGCCCTCTCCGAGACGGCGACCGTGGCCGACGGCGGGGCCTGGTCCGTGCGGATGGCGGCGCCGGTGTCCGGGATCGTGGGAGTCCGGGCCAGTGCACAGGATGACGTCGGCAACATCACGACCACACCGGTCCTGAACCTGCGGGTGGACGTCGCCGCCCCGGCCCTGATCCTGAACCCGCTGCCCGCAGGACCCGGGCAGATCGATGCCGATGGGCGGATCGACGAGTTCGAGGAACGGGCGGTCCCGATCGACGGGACCACCATGGCCTGGGTTCCGGGCGGGGAGATCCATCTCAGCCTGACCGACGGCAGCCGGACCCTGAGTGGTTCGGCCCGGGTTCAAAGCGACGGCTCCTGGAGCTCGGGACCCTGGAATGTGAGGGGAATGGCACCGGGTCGGATCCGTGTCTTCGCATGGTCCGTGGCCCCGGACGGTTCGGTGTTCACCGCTGAACGGTCCTTCCTGCATGAACGCGCCTCGTGGTCGGTGCCGACGCTGGATGGCATCACCGACGACACGGGAGCCCGCGGAGATTTCATCACCTCCGACCCGTCGATCATCGTGCGGGGAACCGGAAGCCCCGGAGGCACGGTGGAGGTGTCGCTCACGACGGTCGCGGGAGATGTGGTCCTCCCGGCCACGCGGATCGATGTCTCGGCGCTGGGGCTCTGGTCGCTGGTGCTACCCCCCTTGACGGATGGTCGCCACACCCTCCGAGCATCCAGTGCCGCCGGAACCGTCGAACAGGTCCTGACGCTCGACACCCTCCCTCCCATCGGGCCGGTCACCGTGGTCTCACAGACCACCGATCAACCCCGGCCGATCGTCACCGGACGGGTCGTGTTGTCGGATGGGGACCTGTTCTCGGTCACCCTGGATGGGGTGACCCACGGGCCCGGGGATGGGTCCCTCTCGATCTCGGGCGAGCTCTGGTCGCTGGTGCTCCCGGAGTGGGGCCTTCTCCGGCCTGCAGATTCGGGTGGCGCATTCTCCGGTGTCTACGAGGTCACGGCCATGGTGCAGGACCGCGCCGGCAATCGGCGGACCGACCCGACCCGGGGTGAACTCATCGTCCGGGACGACGAACCTCCGGTGCTGGATCTGGCGCCGACCGATCCGTTGACGGTCGACGGAGTGCGGGTGGTGGTGCCCGGCCGAGCCCTCGGCCTGGTCGATGTCGCGGATCCGGCGATTCTGCGCGACAATTCCGGTCGTCTCCGATCGCTGGAGATGTCCGTCCTGGATCTTCGGGACGGCGCCGCCGAGACGCTCTCGATCGCGGACGTATCTTTCCCGGCCGATGGCAGCGGTGGCGGCCGGCGGGCGATCCGGGTCGCGGACATCCCGGTCGACGTCTGGTTCCGCTCGGGGAGGTTCTCGATCTTCAAGGCCGATGCCCCCGGTTTCTCGGTCCCGGAGGCCGAGGCGGTGATCCGGGCGATCGGGTACCGTCCCACCACCGGAGTCGTCACTCCGGGTGATCGCCGAGTGGTTCTGAATGCCATCGACGACGCGGGCAACGTCTCGGTGCCTGCCACCGTCACCTGCAGGGTTCCTGGTCCGGTCCATCGTCTCGAGGTGACGGCCGCCCTCGACCGTGTGGTGGTGGGTGGTGTGGTCGTGATCACGGCCCAGGCCGTGGATGCCGCAGGAACCCCGGTCCGTGTGGCGGGAAGGAACATCGCATGGACCCAGAACGGGACGCCGGGCCTGCTCAGCACAGCCGTCGGTGTCTCCGACGACCAGGGTCGCGCCTCGGTGATCCTCACGGTACCCACGCGTTCGGGGACTTGGACGGAGGTGGGCGCGGTCGATCCCGGTGATCCCCGGATCAGCGGAGTCTCACCTCGTGTGTCCACGCTCACGGGTCCTGCCCATCGACTGGCCTTCCGAACCCAGCCATCGGACACGATCGCCGGAATCGGGATCCATCCCCCGCCCTCGGTGGAGATCCAGGACACCTACGGAAACCTTGTGGATACCTCGGATGCAGCGGTCACGCTGGCTTGGCGACGAGGCGAGGGCGGCGGCGCGGCACCTCCCGCCACCGGTCTTCGCGCATCGGGTGGGTCGGTCTCGTTCGACTCCCTGCGCTCCACCCTGGCGGCCGACGACTGGGTCCTGAGTGCCGAAGCCGCCGGTCTGGAGTCCGCGGTTTCCATCAGGTTCGCGGTGTTTCCAGGCCCGCCGGATGCCGACATGTCGATCATCTCACCGATATCGGCCGCCCTTCCTGCTGACGGTGTCTCGACCCTGGATTTGACCGTCGAAGTGCGGGATTCTTTTGCGAATGCATCGAGGGTGGGCGGTTCCGCCGTGGTGGTGACCCGCTCCGATGGCCTGGGGTTCGTTGGCGGCACCGAGGACGCAGGGGACGGCACCTACCGGACGAGGGTCACCGCGCCGTCCGCTGCCGGGATGGGATCCTTCGTGGCCAGCATCGATGGCCGGCCCGTCCGAAACGGCACCGGCGACATTGCCGTGGTCCGCATCGAATACCGGGATGTCACGGCACCCGTCATCAGTGGTCCATCCCTGCGATCGACGGAGGAAAACAAATCGGAAGCTGGAATCTACACGGCCGATGAGCCGGTGACGTGGAGCCTGTCGGGCGGAGCCGATGCGGCTCGGTTTGCGGTGAATGGCGGAGTCCTGAGCTTCGTGACGCCGCCGGACTTCGAAGTGCCGAGCGACGCCGACGGGAACAACGTGTACGCAGTGGTTCTGCGTGCAACGGACTTGGGGGGTAACGCGACAGACCAACCAATCACCGTGACGGTGAGCGACTTGGACGAAGTGGCGCCCAACATCTTGGGCCCCGTCGCGCCTGGGGTCGTGGAGAATGCCAACACCGTGGCGACGTACACGGCCAATGAGCCCGTGACCTGGAGCCTGTCGGGCGGAGCCGATGTGGCTCGGTTTGCGGTGAATGGCGGAGTCCTGAGCTTCGTGACACCGCCGGACTTCGAGGTGCCGAGCGACGTCGACGCGAACAACGTGTACGTAGTGGTTCTGCGTGCAACGGACTTGGGGGGTAACGCGACAGACCAACCGATCACCGTG
>JBEGWF010000194.1:0-4000 GCA_041177965.1 Verrucomicrobiota bacterium
CCGGCCACACCTGCGATCCCCGCCGAGGGATTGAGACTGTCCCTCTGGGCCCGTGAACCCATGGTCATGGATCCGGTCGCCCTGGCCTTCGACGACCGGGGCGTGCTGTACGTCGCCGAAACCGCACGGCGCGGCACGGTGGACATCGACATCCGCGGCCATCGGGAATGGGTGGTGGAAGACCTGGCCAACCAGTCGGTGGACGACCTGCGCAAGGCCTTCCGTCGCTGGATGGCCCCGGAACGGAGTCAGGAGAATGCGCCGTGGTTGCGCGATCTCAACGGCGACGGGGTCCACGACTGGCACGATCTGGAACCGGTGAAGGAGCGCATCCGGCGCCTGGAGGACACCCGGAACACCGGGCGTGCCGACCGCTCGCAGGTCTTCACCGAGGGCTTCAATGAGGAGATCTCGGGAGTGGTGGCCGGGGTGCTGCCCTGGAACGACTCCGTGTGGGTCACGGGCTATCCCGAGTTGAAGCGGTTCGGCGATACCGATCGCGACGGCATCGCCGATACGCAGCGCACCGAGTTCCGCGGATTCGGGGTCCACGCCGCCTTCGACGGTCACGACCTGCACGGCCTGATCATCGGGCCCGACGGCAAACTCTACTTCACCTGCGGCGACAACGGGTTCTCTGTCACCAACCGCGAAGGGCGGATCCTCCGGCATCCGAACACCGGCGGCGTGCTGCGGATGAACCCGGATGGTTCGGATCTCGAGGTCTATGCCACCGGCCTGCGCAACCCGCAGGAGATCGCCTTCGATGACGATGGGAATTGCTTCGCCGTGGACAACGATGGCGACCTGCGGGAGGAGCGCGAACGCTTCGTCCACATCGCCGAGGGCAGCGATTCGGGCTGGCGACTGAATTGGCAATTCCGGGACCCGGGCTGGAACGCCCTCACCCGGCAGCCCGACTACAACCCGTGGATGGATGAACACCTGTGGGTGCCCAGCCATCCGGACCAACCGGCCTACATCACCCCGCCACTCACGAATTACTCGGTGGGCCCGGGAAGCCTGGTGCACAATCCCGGCACCGCGTTGAGCGAGGCCTACCGGGATCACTTCTTCCTGATCCAATTCCCCGTGAAGCAGGTCACCACCTTCAGAGCACGACCGCGCGGGGCCGGTTTCGAGATGGTGGATGAGCGGCCGGTTCTGACCGGCATGATGGCCAGTTGTGTGGCCTTCAGCCCCGAGGGATCGCTGTTCGTCGGTGATTGGGATGGCCTGTGGAACCCGGACGGCAAAGGGGCGATCTGGGTGCTCGACGACCCGAAGGCCAGCGGATCGCCGCTGCGACGCGAGGTCCAGACCCTGCTCCGCACGGGATTGAAGGAGCACTCGGCGGAGTCGTTGACCCGGTTGCTCGGCCATGCCGACCAGCGCATCCGCCTGCGGGCCCAGTTCGAATGGGTCCGCCGAGGAAATCCGACGCCTCTCCTGACGACCGCCAACGACCCGCACGCCCCCACCCTGGCCCGCATCCATGCGCTTTGGGGATTGGGCCAACGGCGCGCCCCGCTGAAGGCCCGATCGTTGCCGCTGGCCGATGCCGATCCGCGGGTTCGGGCCCAGGCGGCGAAGGTGGCGGGGGATTTGCACGTCAGCGGGGCCGCACGCCCCCTCATCCAGCGGCTGCGCGATGAGAATGCCCGGGTGCGATTCCAAGCCGCGCTGGCCTTGGGCAAACTCGGGGATGCCTCCGCCTTCGACCCGTTGGTGTCGCTGTTGGAAGACCACTCGGATCAGGACCCCTTCCTGCGGCATGCCGCGACGATGGGGTTGTCGGGGCTGCGAGCCCCCGAACGCCTCGCCCGACTGTCGCGACATCGCTCGGTGGCGGTCCGCGTGGGAGCGGTCGTGGCCCTGAGGCGCTTGGCCTCTCCGCTCCTGGCCGGTTTCCTCAAAGACCCGCATCCCCGGGTGCGGCGCGAAGCGGCCATCGCCATCCATGATGACGAGTCGGTGCCCGAGGCCTTGCCCGCCCTGGCCGAATGCCTGGACTCCCTGGGCGACACTCCCGATGAAGCCCTCCTGCGCCGCTCCCTCAGCGCCAACCTGCGCTTGGGAACCACGGCCGCGGGCCGTCGCCTCAGTGCCTACGCACAACGGTCCACGGCGCCCGAGTCTCTGCGGATCGAAGCCCTGGAGTCGTTGGCCTCCTGGAATGCCACGCCGTTCCTCGATCGGGTGGAAGGCCGGGTCCGATCGCTGCCCGCGCGCGATCCGGAGGTGGGCCGGCAACTCCTGGCTAAAGTCATCCAACCCCTTTGGCCCAAGGCCAGTCCCGCCTTGGGGTTGGTCCTGGCGCGTCTGGTGTTCGAACAACGACTCGCCGTGCCCGCCACGCTGCTGGCCGACTGCGTTCGTTCTCCAAGTCAGCCGGTCGCTCTCCGGGTTCAAGCCCTCCGGGCCTTGGCACGAACCCAGACCCCCGAACTTCCGGAGATGGTGCAACGCCTGACACACGAGAAACCCGGTGAATTGCGGCAAGCGGCCCTGGAAGTCCAAGCCGAGCAAGCGCCCGCGAAGTTCTTCGAGTACGCCCGCAAACAGTGGGGCACAGCGACCGTGGGCGATCAGCAATGGATCCTTCGCCTGTTGGCCGGAAGAACCGAAGCCGGCGCAACGGCCCTGCTGTCGGAACACCTCGACCGCCTGGTCTCGGGAACCCTGCCGACCGCGTTGATCCTCGACGTGCAGGAAGCCCTCCGTCGGCATGGCCACCCGGATCTCACGGCTCGGGCCCAGGCCTGGGCTCTGGCGCACCCCGAGCAGAAAACCCAAGCCCTCCTGGCCGGCGGCAACCCCGAGGCCGGACGACGCGTTTTCCAGGGATCGGTGCAAGGCCAATGCGCCCGTTGCCACAACGCCGGGGGCGAAGGGCAACAGGCGGGACCGGTGCTCCAGGGCATCGGCCGGCGCGCCACGCCGGAATACCTCCTGGAATCGCTGCTCGATCCCAGCGCCCGCATCGCCGAGGGCTACGCCACCGTGAGCCTGACGTTGAACGGCGGGGAAACCCTCGATGGCCTCCTGCTCCAGGAGCGCGACGGCCGCCTGCGCCTGCGCCTGATCTCGGGCGAAGTGCGGACCGTGCCCTTGGCCGACATCGCCACCCGCTCGGCCCATCCCCAGTCGGTGATGCCCCCGATGGGCGAGGTGTTGAGCCCGCGTGAACTGCGCGACCTCATCGCCTTCCTCGCGTCCTGGAAGTAGGCCGGTGGGCTGGCCTTGCAACTTTCCCGGATCCGAAGCATCACCGCCTCCATCATGACGCCAAGGCCGCACGGAGCCTTCCGGGCCCATCCAGACTCCGCCCCATCGACCCATGGCGACCCGGTGCTGCGGCGGCATCTGCGTTGGATGGCGCTCGCCGGAGCGACCCTGACCACCGGCGGACTGCGGGCCGCGACCGAGACCCCGCCCCCCGCGCGCATCCTCCGTCCCAAGGAACTGTCTCCCGGCCTGGTCCGCGTGCCGCAGACCTTGCTGGCCATGGCCCACTCGGAGGAGGGGCAGCTGGAAATGGGAATCTCATCGGACATCGAACCAGGGTTCGACGAATGCCTCCGGAAGGTCTGTGCCGCCTGGATGCGATGGCGGAACCTGCCCCCGACCGAACAGCGCGAGGCCATCGCCCGGGCCGAGACCGCGGTCGTGGGCGAGGTGCGCCGACGCATCGGGGGTGCGGCGGTGGCACGCCTCAGGCAACTGGAGCTGCAGGCCCAGGGCGCCCGGGCCCTCCTGCGTCCCGAGGTGGCCGAGTTTCTGGATCTCACCGCCGACCAGAACGCGAAGCTTCAGACGCTGTTCGAGAACTCCGATCAGGCCCTGAGCCAGATCGGATCGCTCGGCGCGGCCGGGCGGGCCCGTTTCGCCGCGGCGTTGTCCCGCTTTCGGCAGGCGGAGCAGATGGGATCCGATCGCTGGCTCACCTCTGAACAGCGGTCGCGCTGGCGCGAGGCCCTCGGGACTCCGCGCGAAACGG